>JAUIBH010000008.1 GCA_030427985.1 Bacteroidia bacterium
GCTTACCGCTTCCCAAACCTCAATCAAAAATGAAAGGATTGCACATCTACTACAGCTTTTGGAGTTTTTAAGACGGTTTTTCAAGAATGCCATTCTCATGGAATTGGATTCCACTGTGCAACAGTTGTTAATAAATGGGGAGCGTGTTAGCGGCAGCAAAATATCTGAGGTTTATTTAGAATTGTTAGAAGACTATTATGGAGTCAAAAAGGACATCATGGAAATACCAAAATACTTGAAAAATGATTGGATGACAGAAAGCGCTGTTCTATTTATGCCAAAGTACGAGCATCATTATTGGGCGCCATCATTGGCTGTTGGAGCTGCAATGGTAGAGGATAAAACATATTCTAATCTATATCTATCTCCATACAAAGAAGATAGATATGATTCTTATTCAGTACTTAAAAGGGAAGGATTTAATCTAACTCAAGAGGAATCTTATGCAAATATAATTGATTTAATGAACAGCACTATGGACGAAATAGAAAGGGAACTAACGGATTAATTTGTGGGTAAATAAACCTTGTGACATCTAATGATCAATTACCGATAATGAATTGTGACCACACATTGCTTTATTTAAACCGTTCTTGCTAATATTGTTTATCACAAAACATAGCAAGCTTAATTATGACACCCGAGGGGATTCTATTAAATCTGGAATCGTGTATCATTGTACTAACACTTTTCTTTGGATTGAATTTGATCAAAGAATTCAATGTTCGAAGCAATCTTTGGCTTTCCTTGATTAACCTGACCCTGTCTTGTCATTTTTTGAACCTGTTTTTACTATCAAATGGAATCAATGTTCCCAATTTTGGCCTAGTGTTTGGCTTGCTGTACGGACCGTTGCTTTACTATTTTATTGAGTCTCATTTAATTGGCGCCGACAAAGATTTAGGGCTCCAGTTGATTCCATCACTCGTATTGGCGATATGGATATTGGTTTATTACATGCTTTCCATAAACACGTCAGATGTTGAATTACAAATTTTAAGAGTACTGGTGTTCTTGCACTTTATAGGCTATATGATCGTGTCCTATCAAAAATCAAAAAAAATTAAGTTGGGAACTTTAAAGTATCGTTCCAACAAGATAATTGAGGAGAGAATTGGCATTGTGGAGAATACAATGATTATAATTTCAATTCTTTACCTAATTGGTTTATTTGAGATTATCTTGGTATTTGGGGAAAATTCAACGTATCTCGTATACATAAGCATAATAGCTTGTGTCCTTATCCTATTGGGGCTATTGAAGTATATGTCCAGGGGATTGAACTATTACAATGTGGTATACAGCACACCACTTTCAAACGAAAAGTTCCCAGAATTGGAATCCGATAAGTACAAGTCTTCCTCATTGTCAAAGAAGATGGCAGAGCAATACGTTGAAGAGCTAAATGAATTGATGCTTAAGGAGAAACCTTTCACAAACTTTGACCTTACTCTTGCCCAGTTGGCCAAAATGTTGAATATGCCCGAGAGATACCTGTCCCAAGTTATAAACGAATATTTTCATCAGAATTTTTACGATTTCATAAACTCAAAAAGAATAGAAGAAGCCCAAGGGGAATTGAGAGATAAAAGCAAGAGGATATCTGAAATAATGTACGATGTTGGTTTTGTGTCCCGATCGTCTTTTAATACCTCATTCAAAAAATATGTTGGAATGACACCAAGCGAATTTCGACGAAAAACAACTAACAGTTGAGGTCTTTGGGTTAAAAAATTATGTTCGAGTTCCTGTATTGCTACAATTATCAATAATGTACTTGATTACTTTGTCAGAAATCAGAAAACGGTAAAGTTGAATGTACAGGTCTATATTAATAGGGGTATTTAGCATTTGTTTGGTCACCACAAGCTATGCCCAAGATTCAGAAGATAAAATTGTTGGCGAGGAGTCCATAAAAAAATGGGCAGATTCCATCATTGACCATGCCATTGAAGATTATAATATTCCGGGTGCCACCTTTGCTTTTGTAGAAGGAGAAAGTATCATTTATGCACAAGGTTATGGCTATTCTAATTTGGCTACGCAATCTTCCATGGAACCATACACCCATAATTTTGACATGGGTTCCATTCCAAAATCAATGGTAGCCGCTGCTGCACTTCAACTTGAGGAAGAGAAAAAATTAAAACTCACCGACCCAATATCCAAGTACATAGACCATCAAGATGCAAAGTCATTCAGGAAAATCACAATACACGATCTATTGACCCATAGTGCTGGCCTGGATGATATCTCCAATATTAGCAGCGCTTCCTTGAATCCTGAAGATGTGCCAACCTTGAAAGAGTATGTTACCAACAACCGGCCGGTTCAAATAGAAGAACCAGGAGCCATAATCAGCTACTCCAACATTGGGTACGCGTTGCTTGGCAGGGTCATTGAAGAAGCTTCTGGCGTGGACTTTTCTGATTATATGCAAGAAAACATACTGGACCCTCTTGATATGAAAAACAGTACGTTTCAGTCAAGATTACCAGCACATATAAAAGAGAGTAGGGCAACGGGATATGAATTCAATGGTATGGAATTGGAAGTAGTCCCACATAACTTTCAATTTAACCTACCTGCGGGTGGACTAAGGAGCACTGCCGGTGATATGGCAAATTTTCTGATGTTTCTGCTTAATGATGGTAGTTTCAAAGAGAATCAGATTGTTGGTATGGAGGAGTTGAAGAAGATGTTTGCCAAACAATTCTCAAATCACCCTCAACTGCAAGGTCTAACCTATTCATTACGCGAAGAGTTTATAAATGGCTATAGAGCTTTGGGACAAAATGGAGGTTGGCAAGGTTTCAATCATGATTTTTATCTTTTCAAAGAAGCCAACTGTGCATTCATAATTTGTCTGAATGGTAATGATGGCTCAGAAATTAGTTCAATATTGGCCAATTCCTTTGTGGAAAACTTTATTCGGCCAAAAGGCACAGAAACACAAGGTCAAACCCCCATTTTGTATCCCGAAAAATATGTGGGCACCTATAGGAGCAATCGCTATTCAAGAAATAGTATTACCAAATTGGGAGTTTTGTTGGGGGTTGTTCCAGAGTTTGAAATTACCTCGCGAAATGACTCGTTATTTTACTTTTCAACGCCTTTAATCTATGAAGGGAATAACGTTTTTAGACGCTATAACAAGAATGGACTACTGGCATTTCTGGAAAATCCAGATGGTGAAATTACGCATATGGTCAGAGATTACAGTCACTATGATGCCAATGAGAAAATAACATGGTTTCAAAAATCAAAAACCCAAATGCTGTTCTATGTTGCAATTCTGGTTTTACAAATAGTTGTTATTTTGATATTCATCATCGGGAAAATTAGGTTTAAGCAACATAGAAAATCTTCCTTTGATTGGATTACACAATTCGCGCCTTCATTTCTTTCGATAATTTTTGTCGCAGGCTTTATAAGTGCATTTTTCGCCGTTGGGGCATGGAACCTTCAATATGGTATGAGCAGTGCTATTAAAGCTTTATTATTGGTTCCTTTATTCTTGATCGGATTGTTTGTGCTAATGGGTTTTCTCATTTTCAAAAAAAGAAACACAGTGGAGCAAAAACTTAGAAAGTGGAATGCCATCCTGTCTTTCATTACTTTATTCTTGTTTCTATTGTTTCTGGACCACTGGAATTTGATTGGATATAATTACTGAGCAATAACAATATTGATATCTCAGGATATGGCAAGGTGGCATTTAGGTAAATAATAATTGGATTTGTAATTGGGAACCAATCTCTTGATTTAAAATAAAGATAAAATCACTATAAACATCCACATGGGATTCAAAGCAAATCATTAAATAAGTAGCACTATGAATAAAATTGCAGTAGTAGGAATTTTTCTTTTTTCATTGGGGTATTCCTTGCAAAATGCAAAGGCCCAAGAGCAAAAGAATTTTTACGGAATAATCAAGCCATTTGTGGATACGAATAATTTTAGTGGCTCAGTAATGATTCAGCAAAGGGGTAAAACAATTTTTGAGGATAGTTTTGGAAGAAAGAGCATAGAGTTTGATTTGAAAAACGCTATGGATACTAAGTTTTATTTGGCATCGGCTTCCATGATTTTCACTTCAGCGGCCATTATGAAGTTGGTTGAGAATGGAAAAATTAACCTCGAGGACAAGCTGGATAAATTTATACCAGATTACCAACATGCCTCCAAAATTACCATACATCAAATGTTGGCTCAGCGATCGGGCATTCCTGCAATTGGCAAATTTGGAAATACGGATTATACAACGATTACGCAGTTTACCCAGACCCCCCAGTCCCTCTATAGTTTGTTCAAGGATTATGACCTGCTTTTTGAGCCGGGTTCTGAATATAGCCATGAACGTTCTGAATACATCCTTTTGGCTTTGATTATAGAAAAAATAACTGGGAGGCCATTTGGGGAGTATCTTAATGATGAAATATTTGTCCCTTTGGGCATGAAAAATACGGGACACTCTTCTAGCGAGGGCCAAATAATAATGAATCTCGCAAAAGGATATGCTACAAAGGATCTTTTTGACCTGGAAGCACCAACCAAATCGATTGGTCATCAAAAACAGGTCACGCCTCCATATATTCTACGGCACAAGACTTAATGTTATTTATCCAAGCCAGTCAGAGCAACCAATTGCTGTCAGAACCCTCATGGGAAAAGATATTTACTAATTACGGAGGTGATAGTGTTGGCTATGGTTGGTTTGTAAGGGATCATTTGGGCAGAAAAAGGATACATATGAATGGACGGTCACCTGGCTTTTCTTCATTTTTGTGTATATATCCAGAAGAAGAATTAGCGGTTGTTGTTTTAAGCAACATATATACAACGGTTCCTACATCTTTGGGTAACATGCTAGCTGCAAGAGCATTGGATGAATCCTTTGAGCCACTGAATTTGAGTAGTGCCCCTATTAATGATGCCTATGGAAAAGAGATTTCTGGAGTGTATGAATTCGGGGAGAACTTCTATGTGCCCAATTTCAAACTTAAAGTTCAATTGCAAGAAGGAAATTTGTATGCTGATTGGGGCGGTCTTTTAGCTGTGGAAAATGAATTCAAAGAAATTGAAAGATTCATTTTAAGAACATATTGGTCTGATGTTAAGTTTGTTAAGGAGGATGGAAAAATTGTGGGTATGGAGTACGATGATTTTTTTGGAAAAAAAATTAGGTGAACGTGGCAGAATGATATTAAATCAAAATAATCTTAAGTTCCTTGACATAGTTTCCGATAAATCTGGTCCTAGTTCAGTTGACCCGTTTTTGCAGCATTGGCCAATGCAACAGAAAACGCCTATATGATTAACCCTTTTTGACATAGTCAAAATTGGGTACTGAAATACTGATTTTCACTGCATGGCAGGTAAAATTTGATTTTGAATGACGCTAAAAAGCTGGTCTCGATAAAAGCCATTATTTCCAAAATTTTCGCTGGTCAATGTAAGAACAAGGTTTAATTGTTTGATAACCAATATGAATTGTCCCCCGTTTCCCCATGCATAATGTATGGTGTAATTGACCCCATTGCTGAACACCTTTCCTTTCCACCATTGTACAGAATATTCATTGGAAACGGGACTTTGGTTAAAGGTATAGCTTACCCAACTGGTAGGAAGAACTTGAATGCCGTTATAAGCACCATTATTGGAGAACATCAGACCAAACTTTAGAAGTTCCCTTGGCCTTACAGCCAATCCACCACCTGTTTGAAATACACCGTTTTGCTGGGACCATATAAAGGTGTCTATGCCCAAGGGATCAAATAAATTACTTTGGGCAAATGCATAAAAACCATCGTCAGCTACCTCATCTAAAATGTACCCCAGCAATATCGATGCACCACTATTATAGTTAAAATCTGTTCCTGGAGACGTTTCCATGGGTTGTTCCAAAATAAACTGTATCCAATCATCACTTAACCCCAATTGTCTATGGATGTTGGAACTATCCTCATAAGGCACATCCGTTTCATTCCACTGGATACCTGTGGTCATAGTCAACAAATGCTCTATGGTGATATCAGCTTTGCCATTCGACCAATCAATCATATCATAATTGATAAAATAGGGCATAATAAGGTCATCCAAACTTAATAATCCCTGTTCGATGGCTAATCCAACAAGTGCTCCTGTAAAACTTTTTGTGACGGACTGTACATAAAACTGCTGATTAAACGTGGATGATCCTGTATATTCAAAAAACAATTTGTTTTCTGCGGAAATCAGAAAAGACTTTATGTTTCCATACGCTCCGGATTCCAGATCTAATTGAAGTTTACCAAAGTTAGACTCCTCATAACCCAAATCAGAAATGGAAGTAACCGCTATGCCGTCTTCCAAGGAAACTGGAATGTCAATGCCGCCATTAACCTGATCGGAATCACTATTTTTGGAACAATTCCATACCAATAGGGCTAATAAGAAATATTTTTTCATGGCAATGGCATTTTTGTAACCTGAAAATCAGCGAATAGCTCTTCTTCTCCAGCCAGTGCATAGAGGTACTCATTGTCCACCGCCAATTGATGAATATTACCACCATTTGGAAGCTCAAAATCAATCTCGGTAAACGCGTTGGTTTCCGTATCGTATTTTCCCAAAATCGTTGTGGTGTTCTCACCATTCACTACGTGGCCGGCCACATAAATGGTACTGCCCAATTTGGCAGTAAAGGTTCTAAAAAAGCTATAGGGGAGCATTATTTTAGTTTCGGTTTGGGTATTGAGATCATAAATGAGAATTGTATTTTTAATGGGGGTGTTCTCAAACTCTTCCTGGCCCCCAAATACGTATAGGGTATTGTTAATGATTTCACCATGTGCCCACGTTCGTGGCTCGGAAAGTTGGCCGTAAACCTCAAAGAGATTTGTACTTTGGTTGAGTTGATAGATTTTATCGGAATTCACTTCATTCAGGTCTCCTCCCCATATAAATAAAGTATTGTTATGAAGGTCGCTTCCAAATCGACTAAGTTCCAAGCCGTGATTGAAGGACTGTAGGAGCTCTAAATTTGCAGAATTGTAATAGGTTACAATGGTTCCGCCAATGATTGCCAATTCGTTGTTGAGAACGTGTACGTTTTTTGAAATGAAATCCTGAACATCACTGTAGGTGGTTATTCCAGTCTTGTTCACAAGATCTATTTTGGTGATTCTTTCCGTGGATTGCCCTGATCCTGGGTCGGTTTCCCGGGTAACGATAAAGCAGCTATTTGAAGCATTGTCAATTTCCATACCTGTGGCTTGCCAGAGGCGTTCTCCTGAAACAGTTATGACGGTCTCAAAAGAAGTTTTGGGCATGGAGTCATTATCCTTTGAACAGGATGATGTTCCAAGACTTAACAGAAGTGAAAACAATAAAATCTTAAAATAGTGATAGGTAGTTGGTTTCATATAACATCAATTGGTTTTGGGATCAAAAGTCAAGCTTAAAAACTACCTGCAAAATATTATGGTATGTGTTGGCCTTTTAGTTACATGTATCGTACATTTTTGTGATTGATTCTAGGAGAAGAGGGGGCCAGAGAAACGTTTTTCAAACAGGTCGTTACCTTGAAGGTCAATTTCTTGATCCTTGCTATCACAAGATTGATTGATCACAAAAGAAGTCATTGAAAGCATTACGGCAAGCTTTTTCATGGAATAATGGAATTTATTAATCTATAAGATTCATTGAGCCACAAATCTTTGCTTATAAAAAAATGACTAAATTAGTGATGTAAAACTCCCATAAGTTTTGCTTTTAGATGTGCCGATTTGAACACGGTTCAGAGTTCGGTTAACTGGTCTTAGTTAACGGTGTAAAAAATTGAAAATCAACTATTTATGTTTAAAGGGATGGGCCTGCCACCCCAACTTTTTTATTTGCAAACCCTTGATTTTCAAGGGTTTTTTGTTTTATATAGATTTCACTCCCCATAAAACACCGAATTTCACTATGCTCGAGAAATGACCACTTCTCTCAAATTAGATAAAAAATCCAAAAATGAGATTGGGCAATAGAAATGGATAAACACTTATAATCAACATATTATAGCACAATCAAAACAATATTACTTGCCAAAATTTATTATGCCAAGGTCAATCGTACCATTTTGATAGTATTAAATTTATTGCTTTATGCATTGTTCTTCTCGTGCTCCCCTGCCGATGAGAGCAGAGGCCTCAACTTTGATATATTGAATACTGAGGGAGATTTTTTCTTGGATGCTATGGCCCTTTTTATATAGGGTGTTTTTTACTCTTTTAGTGAAAGGATGGGAACAAAAAATCCACTAATAATCCAAGGTACCCTCTTTTCGTTGATTAATTCTAAAATTGAACATTTTGAGTAACAGGGGAAAACATAGATTACTTCAATATATCGCAGGATACATCCAACTAACGGAGGAAGAAGAAGAGCTTTTGTTGTCACATGTCATAGAGCGCAAATATTTAAAAAGTCAATACATCGTTCAACAGGGTGATGTATGTGATAAGGAAAGTTTTGTGCTAAGTGGGTGTGCCCGGACCTTTTATCTAGATGGGGAAGGAAATGAGCATGTTGTGATGTTTGCCATAGAAAATTGGTGGGTAGCAGATATGGGCAGTTTCACGTCAAAAACCCCTGCCACATACAATGTCCAGTGTTTGGATGATACCGAAGTCATTCAGTTTACGTATGATGCCTTGGAGTTTTTGTACCGAAAAATACCAAAGCTTTAACGCTTTTTTAGATTGATAATCCAAAAAGCGTTTATTGCTTCTGAAAAACGAATATTATCTAACTTCTCATTGACCGCTAGAGAAAGATATTTCAACTTTCTGGCCATGTATCCTGAAATAGAACAAAAAGTTCCTCAGTACATGGTCGCATCCTATTTGGGGATTACCAAAGAATTTCTCAGTAAAATCAGAAGTGAAATGCGTAACTCCCCAATTGAAAATGTTAATCTAGTTTAACCGGTTTTTTTAATGTAGCTTATTTTTCTTCCAGTTGATTCGTTGCAATTTTGTCCTGATAAAACATTAAAAATTGTTGAAATCGATGAAAAAGAAATTGCAAAAGAGCGTATTGCTCTTACTGTTCTTAAATGTTGTTTGCTTCGGATTTGGTCAAAGCACAGTTTGGAAAATAGACCCCTCACATTCAACCTTGGGGTTTTCAATAGACCATTTGGTCGTTTCAGAAACAACGGGTGAATTCAAAGATTATTCCGTAACCGTTGTATCAGATGAAAAAGACTTTTCTGATGCCAAGATGGAAGTTATGATTCAGTCGGAAAGTATTGACACCAATGCTAAAGATCGGGACGAGCATTTAAAAAGTGCTGACTTTTTCCATGTTGAAAAGTACCCGCAAATAATTTTTAAATCAAATGGGTTTCATAAATCCAGTAACGGCGATTACAAATTGTCAGGAACCATTCAAATGCACGGTGTTACTAAAAAGATAGCGCTAAATGCAAAGTTTGGGGGTATAGTAAAGGATCCTTGGGGCGGTACCCGCGCCGGATTAAAAATATGGGGTGTTTTGGATCGATATGACTTTGGTCTAAAATACAATTCTGTTATGGAGGCCGGTGGACTTTCCATTGGGCGAGAAGTTAGGGTTGACTGCCGTGTTGAGTTGGTAAAAGAGTGAGTGATTTCGGAAAAGAATGGGCTTTTGGATTAAGCTATTGTGTAACCGCTAAATCCAACCTATTACGCTGTAGATTACATGATGTTAACTTGTTTTATTACTAAACTTTGATTGGTTGTAGATGTAAAGGCGGTTCATGAGGTAGTGTTGGCCTCAAGCCGCTTTTACTGATACAATGGAGAGGAACGACATATTATTTGGATATCTTTTCTAATACATCTAATCCATAATAATCTGTAAGTGAAGCGATAAAAATCGACAAATACTGAGAAAATTGATTACCCAGATTTAGCTGTTCAAAATATGCTCCGACACTGTTATGGAATTTATACGGTTCTCATTTTGCTCATTGGTATGACAAACAATAACCTTTATTCCCAAATAAATGGTGAATCAGGAACCATTACTATTGATGGAAAGCATATTTATTTTGAAAAATATGGGGTAGGGGAACCTCTTGTTTTTTTGCATGGTTATGGATTGTCGTCCAAATCTTGGAAATCTTATGTACAGGATTTTGCTCAGGATTATACGGTCTATCTCATTGATTTGCCTGGGCATGGTAGGTCAGATAATTTTCAGGAAGACCTTTCCGTAAAAGAAGTCGCAGAGGATGTGAACAAAATGCTGGATAAAATTGGATTGGATAGCATCAAGGCAATTGGTTTTAGCTTTGGTGGCGATATACTTTTTCAACTGGCACTTCGTAATCCCCACCTTATTACTTCTATGGTCAGTGTTGGTTCAGTGGGTTCATGGACCATTACGGATTTTCCTCAACTTAAAGAGAGTTTTACCTATGAAAACAGGGAGCAATACAAGTGGCTTGTAGAAGCACAAACCAGTGAAGAGCAGGTCAAGATATTGATGGAACAATTTCAGAATTATACCATTTACCTTACGGATGAAGAACTGCAACAAGTTGAATCCGATGTGCTTATCGTCTCTGGTGATGATGACCCAGGCGTTGACTTATTTGAAATAGCCAGAGCTCAAAAATACCTAAGCAAGGTCGATGTCTGGATTTTGCCAAATGTTAGTCACAGTGCCCATACAGGTCGAAACAAGGATGCCTTTATCTCAAGGGCCAAAGCGTTTTTAGCCAAAACAAGGTGACCCTGACATCAAATCTTATTTTTCACAATGCTTTTTGAGTTATCGTAAGGAGAGCTCTCTTTTTCGGTCAATCTTAAAACATAAATATATGTTAAATTATATAAACAGACTTGTCTGAATATATTTATGTTGATTACTTTTGGATTGCATAAAAAATTCAATTCAAACAACCCAAATAGTTAAAAAATGATTGTTCAAAATGTAATGGCAACACTGGTGTTCTTTGTGGGCGCTTTGGTATGTCCCAACAGTGGTCTTGGTAAAAAATGGAATAAAAATTCAAACGATATGATAACAACACAGGTACAGTTTAAAAGAAAGAAAATTAGCGGCATCAACATTTTTTATAGGGAAGCCGGAGACCCTAAAAACCCAACAATTGTGCTGCTGCATGGGTTTCCCACATCTTCACACATGTACAGAAAGGTCCTGGATGAACTTTCCAACGAGTATCATTTGATTGCTCCGGACTATCCCGGATTTGGGGAAAGTGATTTTCCTTCACCCGACACATTCAAGTACACCTTTGATGCCATCGCCAAATTGATGGATGAGTTTATCGCGAGCTTCAATTTGGAAAACTATGCCCTAATGATACAGGATTATGGAGCGCCTATTGGCTTTCGGATTGCTACGGCCCATCCCGAAAAGATAACCGCCATCATTAATCAAAATGGCAATGCCTACGAAGCTGGGTTGGGAGATGCATGGGCAAGTATTCGAAAATTATGGGCAGAAAATAGCGAGGAAAATAGAAATGCGCTTTTGGGAGCTTTCTCTTTGGAAGGACTCAAATGGCAGTATACCCACGGAACCAGGAGTCCTGAAAACATCAATCCGGATGCTTGGCAGTTGGACTACCACAGGTTATCCCGGCCGGGTTCGCACGAAATCAATCTAGACCTTTTCTACGATTACCAAAACAATGTAAAACTTTATCCCAAATGGCAGGAATATTTACGAAAATATCAACCTCCCATGCTCATTGTTTGGGGCAAGAACGATGAGTTTTTTCCAGAGTCGGGAGCCAAAGCCTATAAAAATGATTTAAAGACTATTGATTACAATGTTTACGATACTGGTCATTTTGCCCTAGAGGAAGACGGTGAGGCCATCATTGAAAAAATACGTTCCTTTATGGGGAAATTGTAAAGTAGCATGGTGCAGCATAATCAAGATGTAAAGGATAGAATTCTAATTACGGCTGATAGATTGTTCCAGGAACAAGGGTTCAACGAGACGGGAATCAATCAAATTATCAGTGAGGCCAATATTGCAAAGGCCAGTCTTTACTATCACTTTAAATCTAAAGAAGAGTTGTGCGTAGCCTATTTGCAACGACGCAATGAAATTTGGAACAAGGCCTTTTATGAGTTTCTGAGAAACAAGAATAACAAGGCCTTGGCTGCATTTGATTTTTTGGTTGAACGAAATAGCATGGACAATTTTAGAGGATGTAGTTTTTTAAACATGCTTTCTGAAACCAGCCCGGAAAAGAAATTGGTCTATGACGAGATTCAAAACCACAAAAGTGGGCTACTTCTGTTTTTTGAGTACGAATTGAAGGAAAAAGAGTTGGCTTATCTTATATATTCCCTGTTCGAGAATGCCATAATTGAAAGTAAGCTGCAACGAAATCAAGAGCCCGTTTATCGGCTAAAAAAACTCGCGGAAAGTTTGATTCAGTCCAAGAAACCTTCAAATTGAGGAGGTATTAGTCCAAACCCATTTCGTAGGCTATGTTTTTGCGAACTTTAAAACCAAGTTTTTCATACAATTTTTTGGCCCTTGCGTTATCAGGGGTAACTTCTAGTTGAAGACTTACCGCATCGGCAAATTTGGATTTGGCCAATTGGTAAATCAGTTGGGAACCTATCCCTTTTGAGCGATAATCCTGTTTTATAAATAGCTCATCAATATGCAAAATGTTCCCGCCATATTCATTGCTCCAATAATTGATGAGTAGGCAATACCCTATGATTTCTTCTTTGTTCTCAACAACCAAAACAGCACCTAAATCACTTTTCTTTGAAAGCACATCCAAGGTGTTCAAGGCTTTTTCTTTGGTCATTTGTATGAGACCGGGGTCCTCATGGTATAGATGGATTATGAAATCTGTAATGACATCAAAATCCGAAGTTTTACAGCGTCTGAAATTGATTTTCATATATAGGTTTTATCGTGCCGAATTAGTAGAAGTTCGTGGATGAAAATTATAGTTACTTTTGGTATAGGATATCATTTTATATATGGTTGATAGGATAGAACTACTTACACCTATCTGAAAATTAAAAAGCCCAGAGGAAACATTTTCCCATGGGCTTTTCTAGTGTTACTTGCTTAGCTTTGTCCAATTGGCATCAGCCTTTTTCTTCACTTGCTGGTGATTTTCGGCCAACCATAGTTGTTGGGCATCCACTTCTACATCGTATAGAAATAAGAAGTACTTCCCATCCTTAACCACAAATTTTGTGGGATCGACCCTAAATTTAGCACCTACGGAAACACCAAAGGCGCAGTAACCGCCATATTGGGGAAGGTATTTCTCAGGAGAAGCTTCAAAAGTTTTCTTTTGGGCCGCACTAGTAAAGTAGTAGGATATCCCATTATGTGTGGCTTTGTACTCTTTAAGCCCTCTTTGTGCAATGCCCAAATCCAAATAGGAGACTGGACTGTACCCTTGCAATGCAATTTTACTGTCATCTATGTTATTGCTATCTTTCAAGTTTTGTGAATAACCTAGTGATGCGATTAGTAGCGTTGCCGCCAATAGTAATGATTTCATAGTTTTTAATTTTTTGCTTTTTGTAAATTATTTTCTGGTTTATGTAAACTGACCACCGTTAAAACGGCAATGCCATTGATCCAATAGTAGTAGGCGTCCAAGCCTTTAAAACTCAATATAAAAGGTGCTAGGACAAATAAGGCTCCTACCAAGCCATCAACAATAAGGTGACCCTTATATGGGATAATTCTGTATACCCCGAACTGGTGATCTGTCAAAAGGGTCAACACCAATGCAGCTATTCCCACAATAAAGGAAAGTTTCCAGGCCATTGGGTTAGAAGACCCCAATCCCAATATAAAAGGTAGGGCCATCAACGCCGCCGCTACCGGATAATCCAAGTACGCATGTATTTTTTTCGTTACAAATCCCATGGCGAACCTTATTACGCTTTGAAGTATTGTTCCTCTACAATCTGTCCATTGTGCCAGACGGTTCGCAGAATCTCGTGCCATAAGATTTTACTACCGTCCTTCATGTCAAAATCAAAGGTGAATTCTGAAAAAGAGACATCACCGGACAAGGATGTATTGTGCAGGGTAATGCCGTTGACCTTGGCAATAGCTCCAGCAAATCCTTGCATTTTGGAGAGCATTTCGGTTTTGTTGTTGGTAACCGTACCGTCAAAATCATAGGTTTTGGCATCCGAAGAAAAATACTTTTCGGTGGCCTCAACAATTTGTCCATTTTTGACCATCTCATTTTTGGCCGAAAGGACTTCATTTAATGATTGTTCCATTTTTACTGTTTTAATTCTGTGTCAATATCGACAAGACAAATGTCCTCTGATTGGGAGCCAATTAAAATGAAGTACATCAAGAAAAAGAGTTGAACTAGTTCAACTTTTCTTGACTCTTTTGTTTCGGATTCTGGAAAGAAATTCTGTGGTCATGCCCAAATAGGAAGCTAGGGCATACTGCGGTACCCGATTCACAAAATTTGGAAAATTCAGCAAAAAGTTTTCATACCGAGCTTCTGCTGAATTGGTGAGGTTAAAAAGAATTCTGCGGTGTTCAAAGGCAAGTCCTTTTTCGGCCATGATCCTAAAAAAGGTCTCAAACTTGTGGTTGGATTTTTTCAGTTCTTGTTCTTGATTATATTCAATTTGTAGAATAGTGCTGTCTTCCAAGGCAACGATGAAAAGCGTGGCGGGATGTTGGTAGATGTAGCTGTTGAAATCTGAAACCCACCAATTCTCTATGGCAAATTGAAGGGTGTGATCTTGCCCATCATTGGTGATGACATAGGCTCTAAATGCACCTTTTATCACAAAAGCCCTATGCATATTGGTAAACCCTGGCTGAACAATGAACTGTCTCTTTTTTACGTGTACTTCCTCAAAACTTGATGCTAATTGATTGGTTTCCTCATTGGACAATTCGATGAAGTTGTTCACATAATTTATTAGCGATTTTTTACTCGACACAGGATAGGGTAATTGCACATTTTGGCACCGAAATCAACGAGTGGTACCCAATTCACTTTCAATCATAAATTTAAGCATATAAAATGTAAGCATGTTGCTTTTAATTCCTTAAAATGGAAAACCTTACCTCCAAATGAAATATTCAAATGGAAGTAAGGAACTTTCAATGTAACAGAAATTAAAACCCGAATGTTTCGGGGTTTTCTTCAAGGATTATCTATCATGTAGATACTCCAATACGTGTTTTAGTACTCTATGGAAATACCTAACGAGAAGGTTGCTCCGTCATAAATATTTTTGCGATCTACCAAGAAACCAGCATAATCTGAATACGCGGTGACCAAACTCAAGTGCCCCCCTAATTTATAGATGGCATTGAACCCATAAGAAGTAAACGTTGTGCCTTCCCCATAAAGAAAGGAACCACCTTGGAATCCGTCATTGGAAGACAATTTTTCCAATATACGCAGTTTGCCAATCAAATACAGTTTATCAAAAAATAGATGCCCAACTTCAGCACCTGCCTGAAACTGATTGCTAAAGGATTCAGTTCTGAAATTTACCCCGGTGTATAAACTTCCGTAGGTCTTTCCATCCCCAAAGGAATGGGATCCAATAAGATTGGTCCACACATTAAACTCCCCATCAGAAGTTGGAAGGTTAATTTCATCAAAAGTGCCCAGGGCATTGGGTTGCTTTGATCTTGCAAAATTCGTACCGTCATCTGTGGGTATTTCCAGACTGGCCTGTATGGCAATGGGAATGTTGTTGAACAGTCTATATTTTAAACCAACATTGAGGCTGCCCACGCCTGCAACGGTTTCCGTAGAGCTGAAACTGTTCAACATCACCACGGGTAAATCCACAATGGCTGTAATGCGGTCCGTTACACCGTATTCACCATATAAGATAAGAGCACTGCTACTGAACCTACTTCCGCTGTCAAATAGAATACCTTCTGTGGTATAGTAATCTTTTGAAGAATAGTAAGATGCTGTACTCTGAATATAAAAACTTTTGGCTTTCCTTGTCCACCCACTTTGGGCCTGGATTTGGGATATCATTAGGGTAAAGACCACAAATGCATACCAGTACTTTTTCATAGCATTAATTTTT
The DNA here is from genome assembly GCA_030427985.1 of Bacteroidia bacterium. Classification (GTDB taxonomy): domain Bacteria; phylum Bacteroidota; class Bacteroidia; order Flavobacteriales; family Flavobacteriaceae; genus Flagellimonas. The sequence goes on from JAUIBH010000008.1 coordinate 16,080, forward strand.
TTGAATTAAAAAATACCTTCGGGAAACAGTTGGAAAATATTAGTTGCCGTTATAGTTCCCCGAAGGTAATTGTGTGCATTATGTTGTTTTACTGAAGTTCGGCGTTCCCGAAGGGGATACCTGCAGTGGCACACCACAAAATAATGTGGGTGAACTTTGCTTGGGGAGCACTGTCCAGTTTAACGAACATTTCTCCATTACTTTCTACATTTCCAATCAATCGTAAATCAGGATTCCCATTGGCTGGGTCCGCAGTGTACACAGAAGACGTGGACAAGAATATGGCCACGGTACCTGTTCCCAATTCGGTGGTGAAGTCATCGGAGAAGCGTAAAAAATTGGTTCCTTCCGAATCGGTTCCCAGTTGTACCGTTCCTTGGGTGGGAGTCCCACTTTCTGCGACCAAGTCACCTTGACTGTCAACTTCAAAATCACCAACGGGTAGTCCGGTGTCAATGGTTATTGTTTCAGTATCATCATCGGAACAACCGACAAGTACAAAGGCAAACACTGAAAAAATACTGGCTAGTCGTACAAATTTTCTTTTCATCAATTTAGTTTTAAATATTTTTAATTTGTTTTTGAAATTCATTGTGGATGTTTCAATTCCTGTGAATTTCGACCCAAACCTATGGGTAACCTATCACAGAAAAATCACGGTTGTATAACAAAAGAATTCAGGTGGATTTTTAATTGAAATGGTAGGTTATTCCATCTTGTTCAAAGACCAATCGTAGGGGTAAAAAACGACTTTTGAGGTAGGGTCTATTTTTTTGGTTCTATACATGTTTACGAAGTCGATAAAGCTTTTTCCATTTTTTGTGAAATCACCCGAATACCATTCAAAAATTTGGGACAATTCAGCCTTGTTGCCTTTAATGCGGACAAAATGTGGGTTGTTCAAGGAAAGTTCTGTTTGTTCTTGCAATTGTGCTTCTAATGTTTTTGGTAAATACGCTTTATCAATGATTGGGGGACACCCCAGACCAGCGCAGACCAGGGCAAAATGAAACCGGGGTTCATTGGGGAAGTTTGCCCGTAGCAAATTGTTCTCAATTTCATTCAATGTTCTATCCATATTGCCAATGGAATAGGTTTTTGTATCGAAAAACCCCTGAACATCCAGTGGGGAATTAATGGGATAGTGGTCCACCACACCCTTGATAACGCATAGGTTGTAGGCATTTATCCAAAAAGCTTGAAAGGTTTTTGAATTGTTTTTGGTTACCGAGATAGTTTGGGCCAATTCCAAAATTTCGTTCAGTTTTTTAGGATTTGAATGAATTTGGGCGTAGTCTACCTTTCCCTCCTTCACATATTGACCAAAGAATGCATTGGTCTTTTCAAAAAATAGCGCAGTGTCTTGACCAAAACCATATGAAAATGACAGGGTTAAAGCACAGGAAATCAATAAGTTTCTTGTTTTCATTTTACTGGATTCTATTTCAGAACTGTTTTTAAAACTAGATCAAAGTAATTATCAACATATCCCGTAGAGATCACAAAAACATCAAATCTTCATTATGTGACCCCAAATCATCGGCGTAGTAGAGAAGCTGTTCGTTGCTAAACGACTTATTATGATTTGGTGACTTTTTTGTGATGTTTTTAGCTGTATTTCGTGTCATTGCTATTTATGGCCATGGTTGGCCGTTAACTCGGAACAGCGATTCCACAATTAAACCATTTTGAAAGTACTTTACATTGTATCCTATCTTCTATTTTGTTTAAGCACCACTGGTAAAACGGCTTCGGTGGAATATGTCAAAAAATTTTATCCAACAGGTATCCTTAAATCTGAGGGGTGGATCAAGGGAAGTGATAAAATTCGGTATTGGAAATTTTACTATCCCATTGGAACTCTTATGAAAAAAGGTCACTATAGGAACAATACCAAGGAGGGGTATTGGTACTTCTATTCCAAAAATGGTGTTTTGGAAAAGGAAGGGCATTTTATTGATGGAAATATGGAACATTGGTGGTTGTTTTATGATGACCGAGGTACTATTGATCACAAATGCCAACTTACCAAGGGAGTAAAGGATGGGTATTGCCTGCGATATGAGAATGAAAAATTGATTTCTGCAGAAAAATATAAAAAGGGAGAGAAGGTAAATGAGTGGTATGATTTTTACAGCTTCAAAAAGGATAATGATCTTTCCAAATTAAGATAAAACAGGGGTGTTTTTTTACATCCATGATTTACAGCTAAGACCTTAAATGGCACTGTAAATTGGTAATTCAAAGCTGAATTCTGTTCCTTTATTTGGATTGCTCAAAACGGTAATTTCACTATCGTGAATATCCATGATTTTTTTTACGATGGCCAACCCCAATCCTGAACCTTCTTTTTCTTGTCCTATTTTGGTCTGTCTGTACCGTTCAAAGATAAGGGCTTGACTTTCCTTATCAATGCCAGGTCCCGAATCTTGGATAACAATTTCCACATGGGTTTCCGAGGGTAATATCTTCATTACAATTTCACCATTTTCAGGGGTAAATTTTATGGCGTTGTCCATCAGGTTTTCAATGGCCCGTTCCACCAATGAGATATCAGCAAAAACCAGAGGAATGTCATCGGACATGGACAAGCTTAGGGCAATGTTCTTGTTTTGGGCCAACATGGAATAGTTCCTATGGATATCGTTGGCCAGTTCAGTGATCAGGAACGGTTCTTTCTGCGGCTGAATTTGGTTTGATTCCAGTTTAGAATATTCAAACAATTGCGAAATTAAGTTGGAGAGTCGTTCACTGCCTGAAGAAATTATTTTTAAATACGCTTGCCGCTCTGCTGCTGAAAGTTGGTCACCTTTCATATGCAAAGTTTCAATGTACCCTTGAACAACAGCTAGAGGTGTCCTAAGATCATGTGAGATGTTCGCGATGAGCTCTTGCCTTAACTGATCAATGGATTTTATTTTTTCTATATCGGAAAGAATGGTATCGGCCATGCTATTAAAAGTGGTGGCCACATTGGCCAAATCCGTGCTATCTGCATTTTCAATTCGATATTTTAAATCTCCCTCCTGAAAGCGTTTGGCGGCATATATAATTTTTCTAAGGCTCCGTGTGAGGTGCCAAATGGCAAGTATCCCCAGAAAAGTTGAAAAAAAGAGGGTGAGTAAAGAACCTCCAAGACCTATATGCATCAAATACCCATTGAACAAATCGCTTCGTGCCGCTAAAAAATCTTCTCCCGCCAGAATGATGTATACATATCCTTTATTACCATTTTGGTTAAATTCTGCTGCGGAAAAAATGGTTTGGTGGGTTAAATCTTTGGGGTCTTGACCCAATATATAGTTGCGTCCATCGTCTTTTATGAATTTGTGTATGGGAGCGAGATCAATTTTTTTTTGATTGGTCTCAGGCATATTATGATCTAAAACCACAGAGTATTGCACATACCCTTGATCATCCAATAGATATACTTCAATGGCCCGGTTCACGGCCATCATATTGTGCATAATATCCCCAAAAAGCACTTTGTTTACCGTTCCGGTGGAATCGAAAGGTTTGGTGTTGCTGAATTTTTCGGCAACAAGATCTTTAGCTAGACTTGCATTTAACCGTTGTGTGGTTTCGTAGAAATATTGATTTGAGAAGTAAATTGAGGTGACGGTGTATCCAATCCCTGCCATTAGGATGATGGTAAAAAAGGTAAGTATCAACTTAACAACAAACTTGGTGGTAAGTACTTTACGGGTTCCCATTTTGTAGCAATTAGGCTTTAACAAGCTCTTCGTTAAACTTATAGCCAACGCCCCAAGTGGTTAAAATATACTTGGGCTTGCCCATGTCGGGTTCTATCTTGGATCTAAGACGATTGATATGGGAATTTACTGTATGTTCATACCCACGAAAGTCATACCCCCATATCATGTTCAATAATTTGGAGCGGTCATAACTCTTCCCTGGGTTGGAAGACAATAGTACCAGTAATTCAAATTCCTTTGGAGAGAGCTCCACTTTTTCACCCTTTAGGAGCACCTTCCGCATTTCAATGTCAATGAGCAACGTCTCAAACTGTAGTATTTTAGTGTTGTCGATGGATTGTTCAAGATTATCCAGCTTCTGTCGCCTAAAAATGGCTTTGACCCGAGCAATGAATTCCCGAACACTAAAGGGTTTGGTCAAGTAATCATCTGCTCCAACCTCAAGCCCCAAGACCTTGTCAATTTCTTCAGATCTTGAGGTAAGCATCATAACGGGAGTGGTTATGTTGTTGGCTCTTAATTTTTGACAGAGCTCAATACCATCCATTTCTGGGAGCATGACATCCAAGATGATGAGGTCGGGATTTTTGTTCATTGCCTGGTTGAGACCTCCAATTCCATTAGTTTCGTTTATAACATCGCACCCTAAGTCCTTTAGATGTATTTGTAGTAAACGAACAATTTCCAGATCATCCTCAACTATAAGTACATTTTTCATGGCTTAACCTACTTTTAAATGGTGGAACGGAAGTTTTTAAACCTCACCAAAACCATCTGGCTTGGTTAAGCAGTCTTGTTTTAAGCTTAAACTTTACAAGATTTTTTCACTTTAACATACTCCAGGTAGATGGATGCCATGGGATTTTTAGGTTACCCATCATTAGTGATTCTAGATGAAAAAAGGATTTTCTCACCCTTAAAATTTGGCTTTGGATGGGTTATGGTGACTTGTTGTTTTCCCTCTCCTTATCAAGGTGTCTTTCATAAGAAAAGCCCTGATATTAATCGGTTATCAGGGCTTTTGTGTTTTTGGTTGTCACCTTAAATTGACCCAAAGTTTATGAGGTTCAAGTATTAAGATGTTCAATAGAATGTTTTAAAAAGGGGCATTTACATGCTTTACTTTAATGGATATCACCCTCAATTTAGAAAATATCTCCAGTATAAAAGTTAGGTTATTTATTTGATACAAATTCCATAAGTTTTCTATCATGGTTGGTGACAATTTTACACTCATCGTCAAAGTACATGGTAATTCCATTTTCCTTGGTGTATGGATCCCATTTTGGTAATTTCCAAGTGACATTGGGATTGCCGTTTTTGGCAAAATTCAACCAAGCTGAACTCATTTTGTCCGCAAGTTCCCATGCTTCATCCGAATTTCCGGTCCAGTCTTCCCTTAAATCCACATTGTTGAACGCCAGTGGAATATCCAATCCGTGAAAAGAGCCTTTGGAGCTATTTTCAACTGGACTTTTCCAAGCCAATAAATAAAGATAAATAGGCACATCTCTTTTTTCTGCCCTCTCATCCGCGGTTCTTATGGTATTGGGTCGGAAAACGGTATCGATGGACAAAAGATCTTGAGGAGTAAAATCAGGATATGCCTCTTTGTACAGCGAAACGTAATCTTTGGTCTGTTCCCCATACGTCTCTTGTAAACGTTCTTCTGCCTCTTCCAAGCTCAATTCTTTTTCGGAATAAGCAGTTTGCATGAGTTCGTTCAAGGTGGTTCCCATCATAAGGGGTATATCTTTTGATATATCCGAGAACCCAGGACTAAAGGGTTGCTGTAAAAGTACGCTTCCATCCACGGAAGGGGCAAACCCAAACATGGTTGGAGAACCAGGTTTTCTTGGGCCAGAAATCTCCATAACGGCATCGTTTCCGGCTTTTACAAGGTCGGCGTAAGGTATGGTATTGAGCTTATCCAAATCTTCTGAACCGATATTTAGGTTTTCAAGCACTTTAGATCCGAGCGCTTGGGATTTTTCTTCGGTCATTACATTAAGCAATGTTCCACTTTGAATAATGGCCTTATGAAACAAACCTTTGGCAGCAGGCATGCACATAAGTGTTCCTACTTTTCCTCCTCCTCCCGATTCACCAAAAATGGTTACGTTGGAAGAGTCGCCTCCAAAATTCCCAATATTGCTTTGTACCCATTCAAGGGCCTTCACAACATCGAGCATACCCACATTGGCCGATTGGGCATATTTATCGCCATGTGCCGATAGGTCTAGAAAACCAAGAATGTTCAGACGGTGATTTACGGAAACAATTACCACATCTCCTTTTTTGGCCAAAGCTTTGCCATAAGTCATTGGATCATTGCTGCTCCCAACACGGAATCCTCCACCATGTAACCAAAACATAACCGGGCGCTTTTTTCCGTCGTTTACACCATTGGTCCAAACATTCACACTAAAAAGTTTGGCTTCATCCATATCAGCATCATCGATCCAAGGAACGATTTGTTTTGCAACGGGTCCAAAATCTGTGCATTCCCGCACCTCTTTCCATGGCTCTGGATCTTTTGGAGGCATAAACCTTTCCGCTTTGGCATAGGGAATCCCCTTGAAAGCATAAACTCCATCCTCCTTACTGCCAGACACCTCACCAGAGGAAGTCTGTACAATGGGGTTTTCATTTTTGATTGGAGCTTTCTCCTCTGTTCGGCATCCAAAAGAAAATAGTACCAAGAGGACCAATAGCAGTTTTCCCATTTTTAAGGGTGCTGTATGATGTCTGTGTTTGTAGCTGTGCATTGATTTTTTGCATAAATCAACACGCCTAACACTAGGTATTAAGATCATTATAGAATTAAATTACGTGATTTATTCTTACTCCTTTTCTTTCAAAAATCCGTTTACATCCAACCAATGTGTGAAAGCATCAAACCATTTGTTGCTAGTTCGGTTGGGGTTTCCTAGGCCGAAACCGTGACCACCGTTCTGGTAAAGGTGAAATTCAACAGGAATGCCTGCTTTGTACCAAGAATCGATAACCCCAAACTGGCCTCTAAAAAGAAAGTCATCCGAAGCAATAGCATTGAACATGGCGGGTGCGTTTTCTGGAACTTCAACGGGTCCCATACCACCATAAATAGGGCCTATAAAGGCTAATTTCATGGTTTTGGAGTTTAGTGTGGAATGCATGGTAAGTCCGGCACCGGCCGAAAAACCGATCATCCCTATTCTTTCAGTGTCCACGCCCCATTCATCGGCACGATCTATGATCATGGCATATGCGGCTTCAGCATCTTCCAATTGGTTGGAAAGATCGCGTTGTGGTGGAGCCGGCGGTGTATCCTCTTCTTCTGCTTCGTCTTCGGAAGGTGGTGGCGGTGCAGTTCGTGGTCTGTTCATCCAGGCAGTAAAATCGTCAAGTGATTCCGGAGTTGGGTGCAATCTGTATTTGAGTACAAAAGCAGCAATACCTTTTTTTGCAAGGGCTTCTGCTACTTCCCAACCCTCATTGCCCATGGAAAGCCATCTAAAACCACCTCCAGGTGCCACAATCACGGCAGCCCCGTTTGCTTTTCCGGGTTCGGGAAGAAATGGGGTAAGGGTGGCGGTGGTAATGTTGCGCGCCATTGGATCGCCCCATTGGCGAAACCATGATTCGGATGCGGGTTGATCCTCAACTCCACCTGTATTAAGCAGAATGGCATTGGGCTCATCGGGAGCATCAAGTGGGTAAATGGTTCCATCTTGGGACATAAGATTCCCAGTACTGTGTAACATCACCAATAAAACTAGTGATCTACCAAATTTGTTTAATGTTGCGTGCATTTGAATAAAGTTTATTGTTAGTTGCAAAATATAGTGTAAAAAACACATTTATAATGCAATATACTATTTTTCAGTTATCTAAATCCAAATGAGACTTTCAAAAGCAGTGCGATGTAAAAAATTAGTATTTCTTTAACTGTTAAGGATGACGAAAGTTTTGTTTTCGAGATGAGACTTATAGTACAAATGTGATATATGTAACAATCAATGGATGAAGTAAGCTCTAATATTTGGTAACTTAATTAAAGCAATAGCTCAACAGAATTAATAAGGAGGGATAGCAACTGTGTTGCACAGGTACGAATCATTTTTGGATCCAAAATTAGGTGCTTTCATAGATATTGTCCCGAGAAAGAGGTTTTTGACTTCTTTCCATGGAATGCAACATTTGAAATAATGGTAAGGGTTTGCCTTGGTGTTTATGGGAACAAATTTTAATTGTGAGGATGAATTGATGACGCCCAATCCCTTTTATTTTCCGCCTTTGTTTTTGTGTTTTTTACTATATTCACACTTTTTGGAGATGCTAATTAGAAGATTTTCAATCTAGCGGTGCTATTTTCTAAACTAGTTGATTTAGGACGCAATTGCGGAAGCATATTGCAAATAGGATCAAAGAGAAAAAAATACGGGATATGAAGTCTGACAATTGGCCATAATTCATGAAAAATAAAAAAGACAACAACAATTAATCGAACTATTTTTTGGTCTTATAAAATGATTTGGGTTGCATACAATCTAAATAACTTTCTATGACAAACCTTATCTAGTTTTTTGAAAGAACCTTTAAAACGAAACAATTACCAATCACATGAAAATACTCAAACCATTTTTTTTGATTTTAGCGGTAGTACCTTTGTTCATTTGCTGCAAACAAACCAAAGAAGAGCCCGCAGAAGAACCCGCAAAACCTATCACACTAAGAAACGTTTATGAAGATGCTTTTTATATTGGAACCGCATTGAACAGGTTTCAGATAGACGAAACCGATTCTGTAATGGCAAGCATTGTTGGAAGGGAATTTAACAGCATTACCGCAGAGAACATCATGAAGTCAATGATGATTCACCCTCAAAAAGATACCTTTAATTATGAAATGGCCGATAAGTTTGTTGCACTGGGGGAAAAGTACGACATGTTCATCCACGGGCACACATTAATTTGGCACAGTCAATTATCACCTTGGTTTAGAAGTATTGAGGACAGTTTAGAGTTCGCTACTGCGGCAGAAAACCATGTCAAGGATATCACATCAAAATACAAGGGCAAGATTGATTCTTGGGATGTTGTCAATGAAGCTTTGAATGAGGATGGAACCTTGAGAAAGTCAATTTTTCTAGAAAAAATGGGTGAAGCATACTTGGCTTCTGCATTTAAATGGACCGCAGAAGTTGACCCAGACGCGGACCTGTACTACAATGATTACAATATGACCAACCCCGAAAAAAGACAAGGGGCCATAAGAATGGTCAAGAATATTTTGGATCAGGGAATAAAAGTGGATGGCATTGGAATGCAAGGCCACTGGCACTTGAATTCGCCATCACTGGAAGAAATTGAGCAAAGTATTTTGGATTATTCCGCGCTTGGGGTAAAGGTAGCCATTACGGAATTGGATGTTAGTGTATTGCCCAACCCATGGGATTTGGAAGGAGCGGAAATCAGCCAAAATTTTGAAAACAGTGAGACTATGAACCCTTACACCAATGGCTTGCCAGATTCAGTTCAGGTACAATTGGCCAACAGATATAAAGACATCTTCAACCTCTTTCTAAAACATAAGGACAAAATTAGCAGAGTTACCTTTTGGGGGGTCAGTGATGGACAATCATGGTTGAACGGTTTCCCAATCAGGGGAAGAACCAATTACCCATTATTATTTGATAGGGAGCTACAACCAAAGGCAGCCTATGATAGCATCATTGCGTTAAAGAAAAGATTTGACGAGCAACAGAATCCAGCTAATTAACTCCATCAATGAATATAGAATCTCACAAACTATCGGTAAGGGAAAAAATTGGGTATAGCCTTGGAGACCTTGCCGCCAATTTGGTCTTCCAGACACTGGTGACCTATTTGGCCTATTTTTATACGGACATATATGGGCTTAAGGCCAACGATGCCTCAGCCGTTACATTGGTCGTAGGTTTAATAGCCGCATTTGCATTTAATCCCTTAATGGGGGTAATAGCGGATAGAACAGTAACCAAATGGGGAAAATTTCGTCCTTGGATCCTTTGGACGGCCATTCCTTTGGGTGTTGCCGCCATATTGGCTTTTAGCACTCCAGATTTTTCATATAAAGGAAAGGTAATCTATGCCGTAGTCACCTATACGCTTCTTCTGCTCTTGTACGCTGCAAATAATTTGCCCTACTCGGCTTTGAGTGGTGTAATTACCGGCGATATGAAAGAGCGCAACAGCCTTTCCGCATATCGGTTTATTGCCGTGATGGGAGCGCAGTTCTTTGTTCAGGTTTTTATGTACGACTTAATCTTAAAAGCAGGTGACGGAAATAAAGCCGCAGGAATGGAAACCGTAATGACATGGCTAGCGGTAATAGGAACCGTTATGTTGCTGATTACCTTTTTCGCCACCAAAGAACGTGTGGTGCCAAAACCAGAGCAAAAATCCAGTATAAAGGAAGATTTAGGGGATTTGATAAAAAACAGGCCTTGGATCATTATGTTGACCATAACAACCTTGGTTTTTATAACCTTGGCCATGAAAGGAGGCTCATACGTCTATTATTTTGAAAACTATGTTGATCAACAAAGTCTAAATGCTTTTTTAAATCCCATGAAGAGCTTTTTACCAACCTTTGAAAACGACACCTCATTGGGATTGGGTGTGTTTAACGGTGGTGGTATTCTTGTGGGCTTGATCGGCATTGCACTTTCCAAAAAATTGGCCGATAAATATGGCAAACGAAATGTATTTGGGGCTTCATTGTTTATATCCACACTGTTCATTATAGCGTTCTACTTTTTTCCACCCAATGCCGTAGGAATCATTTTTGGCACTCAGATATTGCACATGTTTTTCTATGGTATCAGCACCCCCATTTTATGGACCATGATTGCCGATGTTGCCGATTATTCAGAATGGAAAACAACACGGCGGGCGACTGCAATTATTTTTTCGGCTATGATGGTGGGACTTAAAGGAGGGCTAAGCATTGGTAGCGCATTGGTCGCTTGGATTTTGGGACTTTATCATTACATTACCAAAGAAGCGGCGATTCCCGGTGTGGAAACCGTACAACCCGAAAGTGCCATAGAGGGAACACGAATGTTAGTAAGTATATACCCTGCAATTCCTTATTGTTCTTTTATGAAATTAATAAAAGGATGGAATTACAGATAGAGACCGAATTAAAAGGAAGAAGATAATTCAAAACAATTAAAATGCCGGAAGATAGTATAGACCATATCGATTTTGATGAGTTAAACAAAAAAGCAATAGCACAACCTATTGTTTCCCATATGTACACTGCGGACCCATCTGCACATTATTTTAATGGTAAAATATATATTTACCCATCGCACGATATTGATGGAGGGGAAGCCTTTGACGATTTGGGTAGTCATTTTGCCATGGAAGACTACCATGTTATTTCCATGGATAGTGTAGACAGTGAAGCTGTGGACCACGGTGTAGCGTTGCATGTGGACGATGTGCCATGGGCAGAAAAACAAATGTGGGCGCCAGATGCAGCCCATAAAGATGGAAAATACTACCTGTTTTTTCCGGCGAAGGGATATGATGGAATCTTCAGGATTGGGGTAGCCGTTAGCGATTCACCTGTAGGACCGTTTACCCCACAGCCCGAAGCCATTAAAGGAAGCTTTTCCATAGATCCCGCCGTTTTTGAAGATGAAGATGGGAGTTACTACATGTATTTTGGAGGCCTTTGGGGCGGACAACTACAACGCTGGAGAACGGGGGAATTCAATGCGGAACAACCAGAAAGTCCAACAGCACACATCCCCGAAGATGATGAAACGTCACTTATGCCCAAAATTGCAAAAATGACCGATGACTTATTGGAATTTGCAGAAGAACCAAAGGACGTTCTGATTATTGATGAAGATGGCAACCCAATATTGGCTGGGGACAATGACAGACGATTTTTTGAAGCAGCATGGTTACACAAACACAATGGCAAGTACTATTTCTCCTATTCCACTGGAGATACACACTTTATTTGTTATGCCGTTGGCGACAATCCATACGGGCCATTTACCTACAAAGGAAGGATATTGGAGCCAGTTGTAGGTTGGACCACCCACCATTCTGTTTGCAAAGTTGACGGAAAATGGTATTTATTTTACCATGATTCAAGCTTATCAAAAGGGGTAACCCATTTGAGGTCCGTAAAAGTAAGTGAGATTGAACATGATGCAAATGGACTTATCAAAACTCTAAAGCCTTATAGGGAGTAAATGTGAAGACTTTCTATTTAAAGGTTTATCTAAAATCGAATCAATCTTTTTGGGAGGCAAAGTAGTTTGTCTCCCATTTTTTTTAGACTGGCATTGCTTGAGTGGATTTCCGTACCACTAGATTTGTTTTGATGATTTTTGTTTCAAAATCATGGGTGTTTTTGCCCTCTATTCGGTCAATTAATATGTTAGCGGCATTTTCGCCAATAAATTTTCCATGTTGACTGACCATTGTTGCCGGAGGACTGACATACTTTGAAAGTTCTCCGTTGGTAAATCCAATAATGGCTATATCCTTGGGAATCTGATATCCCTTGGAACGTACCATATTCATCACTTTTACGGTGGTGATTTCATCAAAAACCAATATCCCATCAATTTTTTCCAAGTCCAATGAAATGGAAAGTGTAAGCTCCAAGTCTTCTTTAGGATCTATGGGCACTATTAAATCAGCATCAAAAGGCAGTCCTTTTTCCTGTAATGCTTTTTTATACCCTTCCACTCTTAACCTTCCAATGGAAGAATTTGTTATGGGATTGACCACTGCAATTTTTCTGCATCCGGTCTCTATAAAATGGATGGTGGCCCTGTAGGCCGCTTCAAGATCATCAACAATTACCTTATCACAATCAATAAGATCAGTGACCCTATCAAACATGACCATGGGTATTTGCTTGTCCTGTAATTCCTTGAAATGCTGCACGTGACTGGAAAGTTCGGTTTCTGCAGCTACTGTTGAAATAATCACTCCATCAACAGAACCGGAGCATAGAAAATCCAAAATTTTAATTTCCTTTTCTATGGATTCGTTGGTACTACAAGTGATGATGCTATACCCCCTTTGGTCCATTACCTGTTCTATTCCGTAAAGAACTTGGACAAAAAAGTAATTCAGCATATTGGGAATGACCACCCCAATGGTCTTCGTATTCCGATTTAATAAATTAAGGGCGACCCTATTGGGTTTGTAATGGTTCGCTTTGGCATATTCCTTTATACTTTCCCTAAGTTCCTTGCTGATTTCATGGCTATCATTAATGGCCTTGGAAACTGTTGATACGGATACCTTAAAATGGGAAGCAATGGATTTAAGCGTTATTTTGGACATAGGAACCTATCATAAGCATTGATAGTAGAATATAAGTATTTTTTACTATCCGAAGCATTGAAAACACAAAAATAGCATTCTATGATGGTACCTATGCCCAATCTTATTTACAAGATGATTCGTATTCGTTTAAACAAATCTATTTATAACATTTTCGAACAATTCTTGTTTGCCACTGATTTGCTGAGGCTCGCCTGTTTTAACGGCATAATTATATAGATCCGTTAAACCTAGCTTTTCTGATACAAAGTCTGCGCCTTTTCCAGCTTCAAAGGAGGCATATCGGTTCTTCAACAATTCTTCGTAAGAAGAGTTTTCCAAGATTGCATCGGCGGCCAATAAGGCTTTTGCAAAAGTGTCGGCCCCTCCAATATGGGCTAAGAAGATATCCTCCAAATCGGTACTGTTTCTGCGGGTTTTGGCATCAAAGTTTACACCTCCACCTTGAAGTCCTCCAGATTTTAGAAATACCAACATGGCTTCTGTAACTTCCAGAACATTATTGGGGAACTGATCGGTATCCCATCCATTTTGGTAATCCCCTCGGTTTGCATCAATGCTTCCCAACATTCCAGCATTGGCAGCCACCTGCAATTCATGCTGAAACGTATGCTGTGCAAGAGTAGCATGGTTCACTTCAATGTTCAGTTTAAAATCATTCTCAAGGCCATATTCACGAATGGAGTTGATGGAAGTAGCCGCATCAAAATCGTATTGATGTTTGGTGGGCTCCATGGGTTTGGGCTCAATAAAAAAGGTTCCAGTAAAGCCTTCTTTTCGGGCATAATCCTTGGCCATGTTTAAAAAGCGGCCAATGTTGTCCTGCTCCAATTTCATATTGGTGTTCAAGAGAGACATATAGCCTTCACGACCACCCCAGAAAACGTAGTTTTCACCACCTAGTGCTATTGTTGCATCCAAGGCCATCTTTACTTGGGCTCCCGCATGGGCCACTACATCAAAGTTTGGATTTGAGGCAGCTCCGTTCATATATCTTGGGTTAGAGAAACAGTTTGCGGTTCCCCAAAGCAATTTTACACCTGATGAATTTTGCTTCTCCTTTAGATAATCTACTATTATGGATAATCTTTTTTCGGATTCCGCCAATGTATCTCCCTCGTCCACTAAATCAAAGTCGTGGAAACAATAGTAGTCAAAACCTATTTTGGTAATGAACTCAAAGGCCGCATCCGCTTTTTCCTTGGCGGCGTTTATGGGGTCTGCATCTGTTGACCATGGAAATTGCTTTGTTCCGGGCCCAAAAGGATCCCCTCCGGTTCCGCACAAGGTATGCCAATACGCCATGGCAAACTTGAAATGCTCTCGCATGGTTTTCCCTGCCACAACTTGATCGGGATTGTAAAATTTAAAAGCCAAAGGATTGTCAGATTCCTTGCCTTCAAACTTAATCTCGCCTATTCCTTTAAAATATTCTTTGTTACCTAAAAGTGCCATTTTATTCTTGTTTTATAATTAATTTTAATGTGCTCAGTTCCTTTGTAAATGTAATTCCACCCAACTTCAGGTTTTTGTTCTGTGTTCCATTTGGGACTTGTCTTTTTTTTATTTCATCAACCGTGTTCTCCCATAGCATCAACCTCTCTCTGTCATCTTTGGCTTTGAAAGTTATTTTTAAGCAGAAGGGACTAAACCTATTCCCTAATACTACATGGAAGATGTTTTTTCTGAATAGTCAAATGTAAAAAATGAACATTGTAATCAGGACTTTCTTTAAACTGACCGCAATGCATAGTGCTAAAAAACATAGAGCTCCATGTATAAATATACCTATTTAAAAAATTGATATATAGGTTTTTAGGTGTTATATGCTCAATATGTAAAATTACCGAAATGGTTTTCGTAAATAAAAGGGTTTAACCCGTGGCTTGACTGTTTTTTAGGGGGCTTTAGCTGCGATACAGTTATCCATATCAATAAAGGTTGAAGAGTACCCTAATATTAATTGTGTGAAAAACACACCACTAAAAGTAAATTCCATATATTTAAGTTTCTCATAACGCATTAAAAATATACACTGATGGAACTCAATGGTCAACCCTTTTTCACATTTGCTTTTAAAATTGCCATACTGTTAATTTTGGTCTCTGGGTGCAGTGAAGTTCCTCCAAGAAATGAAGGCCCTGGCGATATTTATGCGGCATCTGGTTATACTCCTACTGCGGCGCACAGTACCACTAGGGCTTTGTTCGCAGACTATAATGGCCCCCTTTACCAACTTATACGCGAGTCGGATGGCCAAACGCTGGATATAGGAGTGGTGCAACCCACCATAGGTGACCCTGGCGGTTATGCAGATGCCACTGCACAGGATGCTTTCTGCGAAAATTCATTGTGTTGGATCAGTATTATTTATGACCAATCTGGAAATGGCAATGATTTAAAACAAGCACCTCCGGGAACTTTTAGAGGATTGGAGAAAGGTGGGTTCAATAGTTTTCCTATTGCAGATATGGCTCCGGTTATGGTCAATGGGCATAAAGTTTATGGAGCTTATGTGATGCCCGGAGCGGGTTTACGAAATAATAATGCGGTTGGTCTCGCCATTAATGATGAAGCAGAAGGCATTTATATGGTTTTGGATGGTACTCATTTTTCCAGTGGTTGTTGCTTCAACTATGGAAACACTTCCACAAATAGTAGGGCAGTGGGTACGGGTACCATGTCAACCGTATATTATGGAACAGCAACGGCATGGGGCAAAGGTGAAGGAGAGGGGCCTTGGATTATGTCTGATATGGAAGCAGGGCTTTTTTCCGGCTATGAAACCAAAGAAAATGCCGCGAACCCTACCATAGATTCTTGGCGTTTTGTCACGGGTATGGTGAATGGTGGCGGTGGCAACCAATGGGAAATTTGGGGTGCCAATGCCCAAGAAAATGAATTGACAAACTTTTATAAAGGGGAGCGCCCACAATCCAAAGAGAATGATAGGTATTATCCCATGCACCGTAAAGGATCTATACAAATGGGAAATGGGGGAGACAATGGAAACGGTTCAGCCGGTACGTTTTATGAAGGTATCATGACAACTGGTTACCCTTCGGAGGATGTTATTAAAGCGGTGCAGGCCAATATTGCAGCTGCCAACTATAGTGTGCCAAGCGTAACCATGTCAAGGCTCACAAGCTTTACCCCAGGTTCCTCACAGGAATTGAAAGTATCGATTACAAACAGTTCTTCAGAAGATATATCTGACATTGAAATAAACTTGAATGTACCGGATGGATGGCCTACTGTGGAAGCGAAGAGAATTGAAGAAGTGATTGCACCAGGAACTTCCTTTGAGACAACCTTTACCGTTGCTTCCGGATCATCAGTGGATGCGGGTTATTTGACGGCAAAAGCCGAATGGGGAAATCAAACTTATGAAACGTCTCAACGTGTAAGAAGCGTACTTCCCGTTAAGATCAATGAGGCAAGCTTCAGTGGCGGTGATAACCCTACCAATCAATTTGTGGAACTTTTTAATGCTTCGGATTCTGATATGGATATTTCCAATTGGTCCGTTATAAACACCCCAGCAGAATGGGCTTCCATGGAGTTGGCTAAAATTCCAGCAGGAACAACATTGGGGGCAGGTGAATTCTACCTTTTTGGTTTGGCACACTCAGGTTTGGTGGCATCGGCTAAGGCAGGCGACAAAATAATTAATGTACGTAGTACAGAAGGTCTAAAAGTTGGTCAACAGATTGCAATTGAGGGTGAAAAGAAAACCATTGCCAGTATCGGTACGCCAGCAGCGGATAAAACACTACTCTTTGTGCCGGTTTCAACAGGACCTTGGCTTCATTTTCCTGCGGGCTCAACCAATTTGCCCGTTGCCAATGCAGATGGATTCACGGTAGGGGATAAAATCGGCATAGATTTAGGCGGCAATTACGAGGTGGCCACTGTGACCAAAGTGGGTAAAGCGGCTACGCAGAGTAACCTTGCAGAACCTGCTAAGGCAGGTGACAACATTATAAAAGTATGGCGAAATGCCAATATGAGCCCGGGTGATACCCTTACCATCAATACGGGTGCCCGTATTGAGTTGGCTGTGGTGAAAAATGTCATCAGTGAGGTACAGCGACCCTATCGGGGCCGATTTGTTGGCGACCCAGGTGAGGTGGAATTAACCGCCCCACTTCAGAAAGACCATATGCTTGAGGTAGATGTTTCGTCACCAGGTACGGGAATCAGTTTTACACCAGCTACACGTTTTCCCCACAAAAGTGGCGATGCCGTTCAGGCACTTGGTAGTGGGGTCACCCTAAAAGAAGGCTTGGCTAAATCCCATGAAACGGGTACGCCGATTGTGTTTTTGGGAAATACAAATATTGGTTACCAAGGTACCGTTCAACCCAATCAATATTATGGACTTCCCATGTCCATTTATGCAGGTACAGTGGCACTTATGGACCCTAGTGGCGAAGTGTTACTAGATGCGATGGTTTACGGATCTCAACAGGGCAATTCCAGTGCCCGCGGTTCGGTACCCACTCCGGCCATAGCCACTTTGGAAGGTAATCAGGGGCAGGGAGGTTGTATAGCCGTGCTTCCCGGTACCAGTCAAGGTTCCTTCACGGCTTCCTACGACCCGATGATCAGAAGTTTGGGACGTTTCCCTGATGGGAATGATAGTGATAGCAATTGTGAGGATTTTACATCACAAAATGTTATTACGTTGGGCAGTACAGTATTTGCCAATTCAAAAAACATTAAAGTTGTGAGTGTAGAAGGCTTTAATGCGGGTCAGGAAATTATTATCGGGACAGGTGGTAAAGCTGAACATGTTGAGGTTGCTGAAGTAGGCACTTCTGGAGTGACCACCATAACTTCGGCTGTAAGTGCCGGAGCAACCACAATTCCTGTTGCACGGATTTTTGGTTTTAGCGAAGGTCAACATATTACCATTGGTAGCGGCCCAAGTTTGGAGACAGTAACCATTACATCCATTACATTTCCGCGCCGTAATTTTGAGAATCCAGCCGAAAGTCAAGGTCCCTCTATTACAGTCAGTGAAGGATTACGCTATGCCCATGGTGTGGGGGAACAACTTTCAGGAAGTGGAATTACGCTGAAGCAAAGTTTGCGTAAATCCCATCCCGAAGGAACACAAGTATCCAGCAACCTTCCTACACCGGGAAGTGCCAATGGGTTCTAATTGTATCCCTGTTTTAGGGGGTTGGGCATTTTAGTCTTCAACTAAAATCTATTTGGAATACGCAAATTGGTTTTAGAAGGCTTAGTTCTTGATTTTAAATGTATAGGTTTTCCCTTTTTCCGTCATGATATCATAAAGAAAAGTTGGAACCAATGATAATTCTTCAAGAGTGGCTTCTTTTGAAATAAGGGGATTCATCGTTTGCGCTATCTTGAAAAAATGGTTGGGATTGCTTCCTTCAGCCTGCTTGAAATTCCCAGTTCCTACGAGTTCCAATTCGTTGGGAACACGGAGACGTAGGTTACCCCCCAAGTTTGATTTTATGGTGGCTACCACAAGTTTCTTGTTTTTCCATTCTAAAGCAATGACTTCAAAACCACCTCTAGCCTTTAACCCACCTACATATCCAGTATCAAGGGCATCGGGAACGGCAGGAAGCAAATGAACCGCTCCATCGGAACTTTGCAACAGCATTTCAGATATACCGGAAGTACAGCCAAAATTTCCATCAATTTGAAATGGCGGATGAGCATCAAACAAATTGTTGTACGTACCGCCACCACCTCGATTGATTCCCACTGGTGTCAATTGGTCTTTGATCAATTTATAGGCATGGTTACCATCTTGCATTTTAGCCCACCAATTTACCTTCCAACCCATGCTCCATCCTGTTGATATGTCGCCCCGCTGTAACAAGGTATTTTTTGCAGCGGCGAAAAGTTTGGGAGTTCTGTAAGGTGAAATTTGATTGGACGGGAAAAGACCGTACAAATGGGAAATATGGCGATGATGGTCTTCCGGCGAATCCACATCATCCAACCATTCCTGTAGTTGATTGTGTTTGCCTATCTGCATGGGGGGCAATTTGCTCCGCAAGACCTTGAGTGAGTCAATAAAGGTGCTCTCTTTTTCCAAAACTTCAGCCGCTTGGATGTAGGTGTTGAACACATCAAACACCAATTGATTGTCCATGGTGGACCCAGCTGTAATGGATGAACCTTGATGGGCTTCGGGCGCATTTTCGGGAGAATTTCCGGGGGCAACGACCAAATAGGGGTAGTTGGGGTGTTGCACCAAAAAGTCCGCATAAAATTCAGCAGCCCCTTTGAGCGCTGGAAAAACGGATTTCAAAAAAGTAGTGTCCCCAGTGTATAAATAGTGCTCCCAAAGATGTTGACTGGTCCAAGCTCCTCCGCCATTCCAGATACCCCAAAACGCTCCGTCTATAGGGCCGGTTATCCGCCAAATATCGGTATTGTGATGGGCCATCCAACCTCGTGCACCGTACATGGTCTTGGCTGTTTCCTTGCCTGTTATGGAAAGCTCTTGAACCATTTTAAGAAAGGGTTCGTGAAGCTCAGAGAGGTTGGTGCGTTCGGCTGGCCAATAATTCATCTCTGCATTGATGTTGATGGTATATTTGCTGTCCCATGCAGGTTTCATCCTGTGGTTCCATATGCCTTGAAGGTTGGCAGGCTGCCCTCCGGGTTGGGAAGATGAAATCAATAAATATCTGCCATATTGAAAGTACAGGGCAACAAAGGATGGGTCTGTGGTGTTCCTAAAATTGGCCAATCGTTCATCTGTGGGTAATTTTGAAGCTTCCGTGCTTCCAAAATCCAAAACAACCCTGTTGAACAATTCTTGGTATTTTTTAATATGATTGGATTTTAATAGCTCATATGCCTTATCAAAACCAGCATCCAAATAAGTTTTTGCACGTTTATTTTCATCACCGTTGAGGTCTTGGTATGAATTGAAGTTGGAAGCAATGGAAATCATCAAAATGGCATCATTTGCATTTTCAACTTTTAGGGATGTGTCCGTTTGTGTGATTGTTCCATTTTCGGTTTTTAATCGCATCAGTGCATTAAATTCGACTTTGCCCTCAACGCCTTCATGATCACTGGTTTTTCCCCAAAGGGAAATTTGATTTTCTCCATTGATTTCAATTTTGGAATCGGTATGTGGAGTGGTAAGATTTGCGGTAAATGAAATTTTACCGGGTTGGTCCGCTGTTAGTCGAACAATGAGTAACCGATCGGTCAATGAAACAAAAGCTTCTCGGGTATACGTAATGCCATCAATTTTGTAGGATGTTTTGCTTGTGGCATTGCTGATGTCCAGTTCGCGATAGTATTCCTCATAATCCATATGGTTTGGGAAAGACAATTCCAAATTCCCAACAGGTTGGAACATTTGTCCATGTGATTTTTTGGTTATGATCTTGTCATTGGCCAATTGTTCGGCAGCTTTGTATTCACCATTGAATATGAGTTCCCGGACCTTGGGAAGCGCTTCAAGCGCATTGGGGTTGTCATTTCTATTGGGACTGCCACTCCATACGGCATGTTCATTGAGTTGGAATATTTCGGTGCCCACATTACCATAGACCATGGCCCCCAATCGGCCATTTCCAATGGGAAGTGCATTTTCCCATGTATCTCCAGAGGGTTCATCATACCATAATTTTAAATCGTTGGATTGTTGGCCATAGGACAAACAGCCTGTGCACAAACAAACCAAGTAGAACCATTTTTTCAGGTTAAAACCTTGGGTCGAAAAATTGGAAAACCAATTATAAATCAAAGTGTGTGATACGGACATATCTTTTGTTTTGAGAATGTGTAGTTATATTTTTATGTGTGTATTTTGCTAAAAATGAAATAGTTGAAAATTAGAAAACTAGTTTTTATTCCTTACCCTATGCAGGGGCATTTGGTTCACATCAGTGCATCCAATTTGCTCCATTACTTGCCGTAATTGTGTTTTTAATAGGGAGATGGTATGGTCTCCACCTCGGTTGCCCAAAGCTGCGGTGCCGTACATAAATGGACGTCCCATAAAGGTAAACCGGGCACCACTTGCCAAGACTCGTGCAATATCTGGCCCCGACCGTATCCCACTGTCCATCATAATTGTAATCTGGTCGTTATATTTTTCCACTATGCGCTGTAAAGGCTTGATGGTAGATTCCCCCGCATCCAATTGCCTGCCCCCATGGTTGGAGACTATGATGCCATCCAACCCCAATGAAATGGCTTTTTCAGCATCAGCTTCTGTGGCCACTCCTTTTAAAACCAATTTTCCTTTCCACATATCCCTAATGGAAGCGATCTTGTCCATGTTCATTCGTTTGCTAAAGGTTTGGTCCATGAAATAACCGAGTTGCTTTAGGTTCAATCCTTTGGGCATATAAGGTTTCAATACTTCAAAATTGGGCTGACCATGGCGTAAGGTTTCCAATGCCCATTTAGGTTTGCCCAAAATTTGTAAAATGTTGTTCATGCTCATTTTAGGGGGCATGGAGAGTCCATTCTTGATTTCCTTGGGTCGAAATCCAAAAACGGGTGTATCGCAGAGCAATACCAATACAGGGCACTCAGCGGCTTTGGCGCGTTTAATTAAATCATTACGGACAGATTCCTCCGTGGGATGGTAAAGTTGAAACCACGCATTACCTTCGGTAATTTCGCTGATACGTTCAATGCTGGCAGTGGTCACCGTACTCAAAATGAACGGAATATTATGGGTAAATGCAGCTTTGGCCAATATTTCAGGGGAATTGGGCCACATAAGCCCTTGTAATCCAACGGGAGCTATTCCAAAAGGAGCGTCATAGGTCTTGCCAAAAAGCTCGGTGCTGAGATTTGCACCATGATAGTTGTCCAGATAGCGGGGCAGTAATTCAACCTCTCGTATTTCAGAGGTATTTTTTCTGAGGCAGACCTCTTCATTGCAACCTCCATCCAAATATTCAAAGGCAAATTTAGGGATACGCCTACGTGCTTTTTCCCTTAAATCCTCTATGGATGGGTATTTTGGATTGAATTGTATTTGTTTTTGATTTCTCATGCGGTCCGTAAATCAAATATTTTATCCATCAACACCCATTTTTCACCGGGTTTGGCCGTTGGAATGGCCTGTTGGTAGTTCCACATCAGTTTTTCCCATTCCTGAACTTTTGGATTGTTCACATCGGCCTGTTGTTTCTTTTCAAATGAGAACGATTCATCAACTTCCATGACCATGAACAACCGGTTTCCAATCCTATAAATTTCCATTTGTTGGATTCCGGATTCCCGAATACTTTCCAAAATCTCAGGCCATACTTTTTTATGGTAATCCAGATATGTGGCTATACTGTTTTTATCATCCACTAGATCAAGTGCGAGGCCATATCGTTTTAAAGTTCCCATTCTCGATTTGTTTCAAAGTGTTTGTGGGTTCTAAATCCAAACCAAGTGATAAAAGCAAAGCAGCACAACGGAAGAATGAAGGAGAAATTTACTTCTGATACCCCTATGATATGGGTGTCTGCTACCTCACTTCCTCCAATATCAATGATCATACCTTGTAACTTTGGCATTAACGCCCCTCCTACAATGGCCATGATCAGTCCCGCAGCACCCAATTTGGATTCTTCCTCGGTCAAATTATCCAAAGAAATACCGTAAATGGTCGGGAACATAACCGACATGAACAACGAGATGCAAACAAGGGAGTACAATCCAATTTCCCCTTGGACAAAAATTGCTCCCAGGGTAGCGATACCTGCAAGGATGGCAAACCACATCAACAGTTTTCCAGGGCTAATGAAACGGAGCATGTAGGTGCCGATTGCCCTGCCCGCCAAAAAGACCACAAAGGCCAAAAATTGGTAATTAGCCGCGGTGTCACTTGATATTCCAATGGCTTCTGCATATTGATAAATATAGGTCCAACACATGATCTGTGCACCTACGTACAGCACTTGTGAGATGACACCTAAAACATAACTTGGCCTTTGGAACAGAGCTTTTCCTATTTGTTTGACGGAAGGGAGTTCGCCATCACTCTTGGCCTGGGGCATTTTACTGATTAAAATGAGTACAAAGACAAAGAGGATCACTAGTCCTAAAATAACGTAGGGGTCTCTAATGACCATTAAATCAGAAGTTCTGATCAAGACTTTTTTTGCCTCGCTAAGTGCATTGAAATTGGAAATATCATCAGATTCCAATCGTCTTAAAACAAACTGTTGTGCCACCAAAAGTCCCAAAATTGAACCTACAGGATTAAACACTTGGGCCAGGTTTAACCGTTGTGTTGCGGTTTCCCTATCGCCCATGGCCAAAATATACGGATTGGCCGTTGTTTCCAAAAAGGCAAGGCCAAAGGTGAGGATGTAAAGACTTAAACAAAAGAACCAAAATTTTTCGGTAATGGCAGCAGGATAGAACATAAGCGCACCGGCAGCATAGAGTGCCAGGCCTATCAGAACCCCGGTCTTGTACGAATATTTCCTTACAAAATGTGCCGCAGGCAGGGCCATGCAAAAATAACCACCGTAAAACGCCATTTGTACCCAAGCGGCCTGGGAGTTGGATAGCTCCAAAACTTTTTTAAAAGCCTGTACCATAGGATCCGTAACAGCGTTGGCAAATCCCCAAAGCGCAAAGAGCGAAGTGATCAGTATAAATGGAAGCAGGACTCCTTTAGGTACTATTTTTGATTTTTTCATGGTATGGTTTTAGAGGGCACGATCTAAGTGGGTGTAGCCACCATCAACATAAACAAGTTGGCCGGTTGTATGGCTAGATTTTTCAGAAAGCAGGAACACAACGGCGTTGGCAATTTCCTCTGCTGTGGTCATCCGGTTTTCAAAGGGGATGTTGTCTGTAATTTTCTTTAATCGTTCTTCCGGGTTTTCAAACGTATTGATCCATTTCTTGTATAAGGGCGTATAACATTCTGCAACGATTACCGCATTCACCCGGATGGAGTAAGGAAGGAGTTCCACGGCCCATTCTCGTGTAAGCGAGTTTCTGGCACCATTGGCAGCCGTATAACCCGATGTATTTCCCTGTCCGGTAAAAGAAGTTTTTGACCCAATGTTCACGATGCTTCCCTTGTTTTTCTTCAAATAAGGTAGCACATAATGGGCCATCACGTAATAGTGACCCACATTGCGCTCCAATGAACGCAAAAAGTCTTTGTAGTTGCCGTGCTCCAGTCCAACACCATCATTTATCCCAGCGTTGTTCACCAATCCATTGATTCTGCCATATTTTTCGAGTGTTGCATCTATGGCTTTCTTGCACTGTTCGGGATCAGTAAGTTCCGCAATGGCATAAAAGGCTTGGCCTCCCTTTTGCTTGATTTCATCTACTGCGGAAAGAACATCTTTTTCGGTTCTCCCAATGATAACGGGTATGGCATTCTCTTCCGCCAAAACAGAGGAAATTCCCTTTCCAATACCCTTGTCTCCGCCTGTGACCAATATGACCTTATCTTGTAATCCTAAATCCATTTTTGTATTTAAAGTGTCTTTTTATGTTTTTGATTGGTTGAAATGTTCATCCCAAGAATTTTATTGTTGAATTCCATAAAATTTTAGGGCATTCAATCCCATGATTTTTTCTCGAATATCTGTCTGTACATGTTTGAGATAGCGCTCCACAATTTCGATAACCTCTTCATAATGGGCGGAGAGAAGGCATACAGGCCAATCCGAGCCGAACATGATTTTATCTGAATCAAAGGATTCGAAGACCTTGTCAAGATAAGGGACAAAATCATTTTTTGACCAAGCACCCCATGTTGTTTCCGTTACCATCCCTGAAATTTTGCAATAGACATTGGCACACTTGCCCAATTCTGAAATATGGGAAGACCACTCCTTATCCACTATACCATCAATTTTAGGCTTGGCGATATGGTCAATCACAAAAGGTTGATCAGGAAATTTTTTGACGAGTTCCAAAGCAGCGGAGAGCTGTTTTGGATAAATTAAAATATCGTAAGTGAGCTTATATTTTTGAAGCAGGGAAATACCCTTTACAAAGTCGGGGCGGAGCATGAAATTGTCGTCAGGCTCATCCTGAACCACATGCCTAAGACCTTTTAGTGCTTTGAATTGGGTGTATTCTTGCAGCTTTTCCTCAAAAGTATCTGCACAAATATCCAACCACCCTACTACGGCTTTTATAAATGCATGCTTTTTGGCCAGTTGCAATAGGAATTTGGTTTCCGTTTCGGATTGTTGTGCCTGAACAGCAACACAGCCTTCAATACCATTCGCTTGAAGGATAGGTTTCAAGTCTTCGGGCAAAAAATCTTTTTTAATGGTTTCCATGGAAGAATCGATCCAGCCGTGTGTATTGGGATGATATTTCCAAAAATGTTGGTGACTGTCAATCATTATGTCATTCATGCAAAATCGAGTCTTTTTGGTGCCTCTATTTTGAAATTTCCTCTCGGGTCCATTCAATAGCCGTTATTGAAACTAAAATTAGGTGTTTTTTTCACACTTTTCCAATAAATTTAAACCCAAGTACGGCCATCAGTTCTATCTTTGGCTGTACATTTATACTTAATTTTCGTGGATTACATACGAATAGCAAAATCTAAATGTATGAAATGTACCATAGAATTCAAACGTTTGAGATGAATATGAAAATGCTAAACTTAACTCATGTGATATGAAATATGTGGTCTGTGAAAAGCCCGGTAAATTTGTCCTAAAGGAAAAAGAAGTTCCCATCCGAAAAAGAAATGAAGCATTACTGCGCATAAAAAATGTGGGTATTTGTGGCACCGACATCCATGCGTATGGCGGAAACCAAGCCTTTTTTACCTATCCACGAATTTTAGGTCATGAACTTTGTGCTGAAGTCGTTGAGGTTGAAAACAACAATACAACTATAAAAGTGGGGGACAGAGTGGCCATAATGCCCTATTTAAGCTGTGGTACGTGCAGTGCCTGTACCAATGGAAAAACAAATTGTTGTTCCAACATTAAAGTGATTGGGGTCCACACGGATGGCGGCATGCAGGAGTTTATAAGCCTGCCTACAAGTGTATTGATTCCGGTAAACCACCTTACGGATAATGAGACGGTTATCATTGAACCCTTGGCGATAGCCGCCCACGCCATACGTAGGGCAGGTTTAAAGAAAGGGGAGACCATTGTTGTCATGGGATGTGGACCCATTGGAATTGCATTAATGGCTCAGGCCAAAATAATTGGGGCACGTGTCATTGCCCTAGATATCGATAACAAACGTTTGGCGTATGCCCAGGATCATATGGGTGCAGATTTTATCATAAATACTGTGGAAGAAAATGCTGAGGAAAAGATTATGGCGCTTACCAATGGCAATCTGTGTGAGGTTGTATTTGATGCCACTGGGGCAAAACGGGCATTGGAGGAAGGGCCAAAATTCATGTGCCATGGGGGAAGGTACGTTTTGGTTGGTTTATCTAAAGGCGATTTGGTCTACAATCATCCGCAGATCCATGCCAAAGAAACTACATTGCTATGCAGCAGAAATGCCACCTATGAAGATTTTGAGCATGTTATACAGATGATCAAAAGTTTTCCAACCGATAAATACATCACCCATAGAATGACATTTTCATCACTCCCTGAAACCTTTGATGGTTTTATTGGTTCTGATGATTTGGCCGTGAAAGCGGTAATAGATTTGGATAAAATTGATTCGAAGGGGTAAAATTCACGTTTCATCAGAAGCGTATCTTCCTCAAATAAATAGCATATATGTCAAGAAAAAGACCCATTAAAATTGTTCAATTCGGTGAAGGCAACTTTTTACGGGCATTTGTGGACTTCGCATTCCATAAACTTAACACCGAATTGGATTTTAACGCAGGAATTGCGGTGGTACAGCCCATTGAAAAAGGACTAATTGATGTTCTTAATGAGCAGGATGGCCAGTATGCCCTTTTTTCAAAAGGAGTAGTGAACGGTATTGAAGTTCAAGAAAAATACGTGATTGATTCCATCGAATATGCTGTGAATCCCTATGTTGATTTTGAATCCTTCAAAAAATTGGCCCATGAGCCCGAACTACAATTTGTAATCTCCAATACTACGGAAGCCGGAATTGCCTACAATGAAGACGATGCCCAAGAAATGGCTCCGCCCAATTCATTTCCGGCCAAGTTGACCGTTTTTTTATATGAACGTTTCAAACATTTTAAAGGAAACAAGGATAAGGGCCTTACCATTATTCCATGTGAACTTATCAATACCAATGCGGATGCATTAAAAAAATTCATACTTCAATATAGTGAAGCCTGGCAATTGGGTCCGGATTTCAAAAATTGGGTTGACAGGGACTGTAGTTTTCACAATACATTGGTGGATAGGATTGTTCCAGGGTATCCCAAGGATGATATTTTAAGCTATACCCAACAATTGGATTATGAGGACAAATTGATCGTTACTTCAGAGGAGTTCTTTTTGTGGGTAATAGAGGGTGATGAAACGCTCAAGAAAAAGCTGCCATTTCATAAAACGGGATTAGATGTAAAAATCGTTCCCAATATGCAACCCTACAGGACCAGAAAAGTACGTATTTTGAATGGAGCCCATACGGTAATGGTACCTTTTTCTTTAATGTACGGAAATAGTACTGTAAAAGAGACCGTTGACGATAAATTCACGGGAAAATTTGTTTCAGACCTTATTTTTGATGAGATCATCCCCACTTTGGAACTGGATAAAGAAGAACTGGAAATTTTTGCCAATGCCGTTTTGGATAGGTTCAGAAACCCCTTCATCAAACATTATCTGGCCAGCATTGCACTGAATTCCATTTCCAAATTTAAAGTAAGGGTGTTGCCAAGCCTCTTACAGTACCAGAAGAATACAGGTGAACTACCTCCAAGACTGGTCTTTGCCTTTGCATGTCTGCTCAGATTTTACAAAGGTGATTGGAAGGAGAAAAAACTCCCAGTGAATGATGATGAAAACGTTGTATCTTTTATCCAGAACATTTGGAATTCATCAAGTAAAATTCAAGCCGTGGTTGATGCCATAATTGGTGAGGAAAGCTTTTGGGATCAGAACTTGACCAAAGTAGCAGGTTTGAGCCAATCCCTTACGCTCGCCATGGAACATATTGAAAGGAATGGGATAGAAGAAGGTTTCAACGCATTTTGCAATCATATAAAAAAACAAAAATGAAACAACTGATAAAGGTGCATCCTAATGACAATGTGGCCATAGCCCTTGTGGATTTGTCCAAGGGAGACCATATTGAGTTTGAGGATATACGGTTGGAATTACGCTCTGACGTTCCAGCCAAACATAAAATCAATTTACAACCGCTCAGCAAAGGGGATAAGATTTATATGTATGGGGTTTTAGTGGGCACGGCAAAAAAAGAGTTGGAAAAAGGGGTGCAATTGACGACTGAAAATGTCATTCATGAAAGTGCCATTACCACAGGACGAAATGGGAAATCGGATTGGTCGCCACCTGATATTTCCAAATGGAAAGACAGACAATTTCTAGGCTATCATAGAGCTGATGGGCAGGTGGGAACCGAGAATGTATGGTTGTTTTTTCCACTTGTTTTTTGTGAGAACAAGAACATTGAGCGTTTAAAGGAAATATTTGACAAGGAACTGTATATAGAGGAGGTGAGTGAGCAAAGACAGCTTCTTCGGAGCCTCATTAATGGAGAGGAAGAAACCGCCCAACCCCAATTGGAGCGAAAATCCGTTTTCCAAAACGTTAAGGTGAAATTCATTACCCATCAAGGTGGGTGCGGTGGAATACGGCAAGACTCCGAATTGCTGGCCAAATTATTGGCAGGCTATGTAAACAATCCCAATGTTGCCGGCGCCACCGTACTGAGTTTGGGCTGCCAGAACCTACAAATCAAAACCTTTAAGGAAGCACTGAACACTATTAACCCAGACATAGGAAAACCAGTCCTGATTTACGAACAGCAACAAATGGGTACTGTAGATAATATGCTGAATACCATCATAAAGGAAACCTATGAAGCATTGATCAAAGCCAACGATATTGAAAGACAAGCTGCCCCACTCTCCAAATTAAAACTGGGTCTGGAATGTGGTGGCTCAGATGGGTTTTCAGGTATATCAGCCAACCCAACCTTGGGATATGTGTCTGATGTTTTGGCTACTTTGGGTGGTTCACCCATTCTTTCCGAGTTTCCTGAACTTTGTGGGGTAGAGCAGGAGTTGGTCAATCGGTGTGTTGACGATAAAAAGGCCGATAAATTTCTCAGCTTGATGAAAGCCTATGAAAAATCTGCTATCGATGCTGGATCAGGTTTTGATATGAACCCATCCCCCGGAAACATTAAAGATGGACTTATCACCGATGCCATGAAATCGGCCGGTGCAGCCAAAAAAGGAGGAGCCTCCCCCATAACGGATGTGCTGGACTACACAGAATATGTGACCAAACCAGGACTTAACCTACTTTGTACGCCAGGCAACGATGTGGAAAGCACCACTGGAATGGTAGGTTCAGGAGCAAACATGGTAGTGTTTACTACGGGGCTGGGCACCCCAACTGGAAATCCCATAACACCGGTGATTAAAGTGTCATCCAACACGACTTTGGCGAAAAAAATGCCCGACATCATTGATGTGGATACAGGTCCTGTGATACGTGGTGAAAAGAGTATTGAGGAAATGGGTACCCTTCTGTTGGAATATATCATAGCTGTGGCCAGTGGCGAAAAAACCGCCAAGGCCGATATGCTAGGGCAAGATGATTTTATTCCTTGGAAAAGGGGAGTGTCCTTGTAACCCTTATTTTTTGTATGCGATGCAGCTTTGTTTGGAGGTCCCTAAACCTTCAATGCCAAGTTCCATGATATCGCCTGGCTTTAGGTATCTGGGTGGATTAAAACCAAGCCCAACTCCAAAGGGTGTCCCTGTTGAAATCACGTCTCCCGGCAAAAGGGTCATAAACTGACTGATATAAGAAACCACTTCTTGAACATTAAAAATAAAATCTGATGTAGAGGAGTGTTGTAGACGTTCACCATTAACGTCCAACCATAATTCCAGATTATTGGGATTTTGTATTTCGTCCGTTGTGGCAATAAATGGACCCAGGGGAGCAAATGTATCACAACCCTTCCCTTTGCACCATTGCCCTTCTTTCTCTATTTGGAAGGCCCTTTCGCTAATGTCATTATGAAGGACATATCCGGCAATATGGTCCATGGCTTCTGATTCTTCTATATAAGAAGCTTTTTTACCAATAACAATAGCGAGTTCTACCTCCCAATCGGTTTTTTTGGAATTTTTGGGGATAATAACCTGGTCATTTGGGCCACAAATGGCAGTGGTGGATTTAAAGAAAAGTACGGGTTCCTTAGGGATGGCCATGCCAGCCTCTTTGGCATGCATTGCATAATTTAATCCTACACAGACAAGTTTTGAAGGTCTTGCCAAAGGTGGACCCAATCGAACTTCATTGGCCACGGTGGGGCAATCGGATTCATTGTCCTTCAACCAATTTCTAAGTTTTTCTATGCCGTCGTTGCCAAAAAATTCCTCATTATAGTCCATTCCAAAAGCAGATACGTCAAGTTTTGTTCCATCTGCCAATTGTACACCCGGCTTTTCTTGTCCGGTAGTTCCAAATCGAATTAATTTCATATGTTGTGTTTAACCTTTTAGTTTTATGAACCCACCATCAATGGGGTAATCTGTTCCAGTAATAAATTTTGCCTCATCTGAACAAAGGAAGAGAGCCAAGTCGGCAACCTCCTGTGGCTCTGCCATACGCCCTATGGGTTGGGTCTTGGAAAGTTTGTCAAATATTTCTTTTTCCCGACCTGGATAGTTTTTTTTAATGAAACCGTCTACAAAAGGCGTGTACACCCTCCCAGGGGAAATACAATTGCACCGTATTCCATGGTTGATATAATCGTTGGCAATGGAATAGGTCATGGTAAGGACTGCACCCTTGGTCATTGAATAAGCAAAGCGATCTGTTATTCCTACCGAAGCAGCCACCGAAGCAATGTTTAAAATATTGCCATTTCCCTTTTTCTTCATGAAGGGGAGTATGGACTTGGTACAATTGTAGATGCCTTTTATATTCACGTTGTACAATTTATCTAAGTCTTGCTCGGATACAGCTTCAATGTTTCCTACATGGGCAATGCCCGCATTGTTCACCAAAATGTCCGGTACTTCATTTTTGGCAATTTCGGAGATGACTTCGGTTACATTTTCTTGATTTGAAACATCGCACATGTACCCAAATGCATCCATTCCCAATGCTTTGATTTCCTCAACAACATTTAAGGAGGATTCTTGGTTGGCATCTAAAATATGGACCTTTGCACCTTGTTGGGCAAATGTCATGGAAATTGCTTTTCCAATTCCGCTGCCGCCTCCGGTTACAATGACAATCTTACCGTTTAAACTAAACTTCATTTTACCTGTTGCTTCTATTCTTTCTGTTTCTTTTGACTATGGGCAATACTAGGAAACAAGGCATCTAGGTGCTCAATGCAATAATAGTCAGTTTTTTCATTAAATGGAGGAGGAGCACTGTTTTTCCTGTTTATAGAAATCTTGTCCCGGACAAAAATTACCAAAGGAAATTTTAGCTGCCTGTTTGTTGGGTATGTACCTTTTAAAATATTGTTTTTTTAAATTTATAAATATAGAGGTGGTTTTTTTTGATATAATGTGGTTTAATTCAAAAATAATTTGCAAGGTTCGTAAAAAATTATTTAATTTATAAATGTAATTAAAACACTTATTGATGATTGTATATGGATTTTAGCCTGACATCCTACATTGGACCGTTTCTACGGATCAGATAGATGGCAGCGTTTTTTTTTAACCAATAAATACGAAGCTGTTGGAAAATATGCCTACTACACGATTTGACGAATCTAGAACCGCCCTAAAACCTTACGGGATGAGGTGTGAGTTGTGGCAGCCAAAAAGGATGAAAAGGGAAGAGCGGCACAATGAATTGGAAATCAATTTTATGCCCAATTGTTCCATTACCTATCTTATCAGTAATCGTAAGTTTAAAATAAAAAAAGGGTCAGTAATTGCATTTTGGGCACTCATGCCACATCAAGTTATTGATTTTAAAGACGATTGTCCGTATTACGTCATCACTATACCATTCTCAGTTTTATGTGAATGGAAACTACCCAAAACATTTCTTGATTCCATCTTTCAGGGAGAAGTACTGTTTAACCAAGAATTGGAAGATCTCCAATTTGAGAAAAAGCGTTTTGATCGATGGTCCACTGAACTTGATCGTAAGGGAACTGAACTCTATTCGGCTTGTTCGCTGGAAATTTGTGCCTTTTTAAAAAGATTGGCTTTAAAGACCTCGTCGCTGTCCTGTCAACAGAAAGTTCAACCGCCACCCATTAATCTTGTAGAAAGAATGGCCATGTTCATTGCGAATAACTTTACGGAGCCGATTAAAGCGGGTGATGTGGCAAATGCAGTTGGCCTCAATCCAGATTATGCCAATTCAATTTTCAAAAAAACATTTTGCAAGACCATATCAAATTACATCATTGGCCAGCGTGTACTGTTGGCAGAAAGGAAGCTTTCAATTTCTGATGAGCCAATCACTTCATTGGCATTTCAATCTGGTTTTAGTTCTATAAGTAGGTTTAATGCAGCTTTTAAGAAAAAAAACAACTTGACTCCCAGGGAGTATCGAAAAAAGCATTTGCTAAACCTTCAAATGAAGTAGCGCCTCTGCTGTTTTAATATTGATCTATCCTTCTTGTTTTACTTTTTACCAAATAAAAAAAACCACCTGTTTTGCAACAAGTGGCTTTTTAAAAATAACTAACTCAAAATAATTATCACTGATTCTATTTATGGGACATCCCAAAAAACTCGGGAAATCAGATTATCCCCCCCAATGGCAGTAGCTGCCGCTGCATAGTTTTCTGCGTTTGCAGAAGCCTCGGCATCTGGGTAGGACATTCTATGTACAAAACCATCCCCACCATTGGCCAAAAGGTTGTCGTTGAAATCATTTCTCTCTAAATCGGGGAAGCCACTTCTTCGCACATTGGCAAAGGCTTCTGTCCCGTTTCTAAAGTTGACCAACCAATATTGCGTATTGATCAACTCCAATGCATTGCCTGCATCATATGCAACCTCAGGTTCTGCCAAATAGGCATTTATTTCGGCATTTGAGATGGGCGTAACATTTGGATAAAGTGCATAAGCTTGCATATCTGCCCTTATTCCTTGCTCGTAAAGTGCTTCTGGATCTCCAGATATCCATCCCCTAAATGCAGCCTCTGCCATGAGCAAAGAGGTTTGTGCATAGGTTACATAAAAATCCGGTGCAGCAGGTGATGCCACAGCAAAAATATTGATCTGCGAGTAAGCCAGTCCTGCACCATTAGTGCCACGATACCCTAGAGAAGTGTCCGATAGTTCCAAATCTGAAACCCCGATTGGCACCCCAAATTGGTTGGCCAAATCGGTATCTGGGTCAGTGTCATTAGCCACTGCACCTGGGTCATCATACGTAGCGATCATGTATTGGCCCCTAGGGTCGTTTGTGGATTTTAGTTGGTCCACCAAAGGTTCGGCTGCATAATTAAAAAATGAGAAGTTTCGCAAACCATTGTTGTCGCCTTGAGTAAATGTACTTCCATCATACTTTACATAAGCGTTGTCTGCGTTTGAGGTCATAACCCCTCCGGCAACAGCTTCGGCAACTATGGACTCGGCTCTGGAAGCATTTACTTTTGAATAGCGCATGCCCAACCTTAGCAAAAGTGAATTGCCCAATTTTCTCCATTTTTCTGCCTGAGCGGAGGCCCCACCGGTGGGGTTTTCGCTATTGGCCCCATAGAAAAGGTCTTCAGGGACAAAACCTCCATTTGAACTCAGTGCTGCAATGGCTTCGGTGAGCTCATTGTATAGATCCTCATAGATGGCTTCATCATCATCATAGGCTGGGAAGTAAATGAGTTCACTTACGGCCTTAGCGGCATTAAAGTAAGGGATATCTGCATAGTTGTCCACAAGGCCCATAAAAATTTGGGCTTTCCAAATGCGGATCATACTGGTAAGGTTTGTTCTATTACCACCCTCATCTTGGCTTAACAAGATCAAAGCCTGCTCAAGATTCCTGATGTCAGAGGGATATGAACCGTTCCACTTTGGATTGCTGACCCCATCAATGTCTTCATTGAAATTAAAACCCAGGGTAGCACCTTGGTTAAATGGGTTTACAAAATGTTGCACAATAGTATGTTCGGCAGACCAAGTTCCTAAATGGCTCCGTTGCGCCCCAGCGAACAATAGTGCAGGGTCAACTTCCGTTACCGCGTAAGGATTTGTGTTCACTTCCACAAAATCTTCGTCACATCCACTCATACCGATAACCAGGCAAACAAAGACTATATGTTTTATATATTTTATCGTTTTCATAGTTTTAGAATTTAACATTTAGGCTAAAATTGTAATTACGGGTGGTCGGTAGCGCAGAGTTTTCATACCCAGCCCTAAAGTCACCGGAAGACTGTACAGCTTCTGGATCAATGCCAGGGAAGTCTTTGTAGAGAATTGCCACATTACGGCAAGAAGCAGACAAAGTCAACCCTTTTATGAATTTCATATCTGGAATTTTACTGATAACATCGGTAAAATCATAAGAGAGGTTTATGCTTCTTAGTTTAACAAAATCGGATTTAAACGTAAATGGATCACCGATTTGAAGGTTACGATAATCTGCATAAAAAGATTGCAAATTGCTTACTGCAGTGGTGTTAGGTTGACCGCTACTCTCATAAACACTGTTAGGTACAATAATTCCATTTTCACCTTCTCTACGACCTTCAAGTGACAAGATGGAATGTCCTTGTCTCAACATGTTCAAATGTGTTGAGGACAGAACTGTGCCACCAAACTTGTAATCGATGAAAAAGCCAAAGCTAAAGTTCTTATACCGGAAACTGTTGTTCCAACCTCCTGTATGTTTTGGGATGGAGCTACCAACCGGCAAGAAACCATTGGTTTCCTCTGCACCTGGTGTGTCGCTGTTTGTAGCTAGCAAGCGTCCATCATCATTCACCAAAATTTGTCCATTGGCGTTTCTTCTGTACGTCCTTGTGTACAATTGGTTCATGGCCATACCTTCTGTATATCTCAATTCACCAAGGAACTCGTTTCCGGTACCGTTGAAATAAATAAGAAGAATAGAGCCACTCTCATTACCCACATCCAACACTTCGGTATCAAGGTAGGCGTTGTTCCATGAGCTGACCCAGGTAAAATCGTTGGTCTGAATGGGTGTAAACTCCACTAAAGTTTCCAATCCACTGTTTCTCAAGGAAGCTATGTTTTGCTTAGAGTTGTTGTAACCCGAAGTATTTGAAAGGGTAACGTCCAAAATTTGATCTGTGGTGATTTTCTCAAAAGCCGCTATGTCCAATCGTAGTCGATTGTTGAACAATCTCATATCCAGACCAATCTCTTTTTCAGTAACTGTAAATGGTCTTAACAATGGGTTGGGAGCAAATCCTCCTTGAACACCTGCAGTGGTCTGACCATTGAACGGTGGATTGATGTTGTAATTCAATATACCTTCATAGGTGTTAACACCATTGGCGCTACCAACTTCGGCCCAAGATGCTCTTACCTTACCATAATTTAGCCAGCCATCTCTATCGTTCAGTAATTCGGAGAAGACAAAACTACCTGAAACGGATGGATAGAACACGGAATTATCTGCAGGGTTAAGCACGGAGAACCAGTCCTGTCTTCCCGTAAAATTCAGATAAATCAAGTCATTGTAGCCAAAATCAGCTGTTCCATACAGGGAGTTGATCCTAAACGTGCTATATTGATAAGGTTGAAAGCCCGCTTGGTCAGTTTCAAAGAAGGTACCATTGGTAATTGAATATAGGTCCGGTACCACAAAGAGCCTTGAGAACTGTTCATTTCTTTGGAACTTGGACCTCCATGTGTTACCACCAAAAGTAGCATCCACAGAAAATTTACCAAAGGTATTGCTAAAACCAAGTAAGAAATCGGCGTTGATATCCCTTGTCTCGGTTTGTTGAATGTTATATTGACCTCGGTAAAATCCTGTATCACCTTCTAAAGTTGTAGTGGCACCTGCACCATTTAGCGTATTCCATTCTCTAAAATTGGTGGCATAGTCATAGTTATATCGACCTTGCAAATAGAGCCAATCTGTAAAATCATATCTCAGGGTGGCAGTACCTAGCAAGCGATTACGATCATCGTTAAAGAACTGATTTTTTTGTAGCTGATAGTATGGGTTGTTAATGGTACCCAAGAATCCGTTGGTACGTAATTCAGCTCCTGTAACCGGGTCGATGGCACTTTGCTCATAAGCCTCAATAGGAACGGAAACAGTCGTCCTGTTGAAGAAGTTCACCGCACCTGGACCTTGAGTTCCAATTTCAGGCGGGTTAATATTCTCTTCATTGGCATAGTTAACGTTCAACAACATATTCAGCTTTTCCGTGATATTATAGTTAATACCTACGTTAAAGATTCTTTTCTTGTATGTATTGGTTGGTTGAATACCCTCAGCTTTGGTATCCGCAAATGACACCCTAAAGCTTCCTTTTTCATTTCCTCCAGATAGCCCTATAGTATTGGTAAGGTTGGATCCTGTTCTAAGGAAGTCATAGAGTTTATAGGGATACGCAGAGTAGGGGCGCATTACACCATCAAAATTGATCGTAGGAGCACCATCAAGTCTTTCTCCAAAGCCAAATTGACCTGTAGCTGCAGCTTCACCCTGTGTTTGAGGTCTTAAACCACTGGTACCCTGACCATACATGGTCTGGGTGATTTCATCCATGAAGTTCAATGCCTCAGAGGTAGTGTAACTCGAGGTGAATTCAACACCAATGCCCTGATTCAGTCTACCTGATTTTGTGGTGATGATCACCGCCCCGTTGGCAGCCCTTGCACCATAAATGGCTGCTGCTGTGGCTCCCTTAAGGACAGTCATGCTTTCAATGTCATCGGGGTTGATGTTCTGTAGATTATCACCCAAATCCCTTTGATTGCCACGACCGTTTGCTCCTCTAGCCCCTTGGTCTATGGGTAGACCGTTGATAACAAAAAGAGGGGAGTTGCTCGCACCAGCAAATGCTGCTTGACCACGCAAACGAATCTTCATACTTGAAGCTGCACCTGCAGAAGGTGGGGTAATGTTTAAACCAGAAACCTTACCCACCAAAGATTCCATGGGGTTCACTGTTCTCGTTTTGGTGAGTTCCTCGGTTTCGACTGAGGTCACCGCGTAACCAAGTTTTCTGGTATCTTTCCGGATACCAAGCCCGGTAACCACTACTTCATTCAAAGAAGTTACATCTGGTTCTAGGCTAACATTGATTACACTCCGGTTTCCAACTACAATTTCTTGGGTTTTGTAGCCAATAAAGGAAAATACCAATACACTCTGATTGTTTCCAACCTCAATCGAATAATTTCCATCGAAGTCTGTTGAAGTACCATTTGTAGTGTTCTTGACGACCACGGTGACCCCCAGAAAGGGCTGCCCATTTTCGTCAGTAACCATACCGGTAACAGTAGTTTGTAACTCGGATGCATTGAAAATTTTCCGGTCCATGTCTGTATCCATGGCCACACCGCTATAGGCATTGGCCATAGCACTTGAACATGTTAACAGTACAATGCACCACAAAAAGTGATAATTTTTCATAATTGTACGAATTAGTTTAATCGGTTAATGTTAGTGAATATGGACACCCAGGTACACTGTTGTTTTTTTATTATAGCCTACTTGTTTGCCCATATGGTTTTAGTTTGAAAATTTTTTTTGGGGAAGCTGTCGATGTTTATACACTTTCTACATTTTAGAAGTGTTTTTTTTATACTTATTTTTTTTTGACATGAAACTCCCCAGGAATAAATTCCCAAACTGAAACAAAGGAGTAGAAATCTATGGAAAGAAACCAATTACATTTTAGATAAAACCTATCGTTTTCCTATATTTTGATAATAAAACCATTAAAATTTAATGAATATCATAATTTGATGGAAAATGGTGGTATTTATAACTACATGCCTATTACTAATATGTATGATTTTATTTTAATACTAGGTGGTTCTTTTAAACGTACTTTTTTTCAGATGAAAATGTTTCGAAGCCACTGATATTCCTAAAATTTAATGAGTAGTCTTCATTTGATAGTGTTTAAGAAAAGTTATAATAGGGTCTGATAAAAAATAAAGAAGAGAATTTGGATTCTGTTGGAAATAACTAGATGTAAGGGATGCTGATGAATAGCCTACATCCATTTAAAATTTTGATTAGGATGAAATCTTATAGGCAGTTAAATAAGCTGAGCCAGTTCTCTACAAATAACAAGCACGGAAATACACAATACCACATAGCCAAACCCTTTTTTTAAACTCTTTTCGCCAATAAGGTGCGAACTGTGTATACCTATGGCCATTCCCGTTAAGGAGATAGCGGTGAAGCTGAGCAACAATATCCAATCTATTTCAATGCTGCCTACGTCTCCAAGAAACCCTATAAAGGATTTTAAGGCGATAATTATAAGTGACGTGGCAATAGCTCTTTTTATGGGAAGCCGTAAGAAGAGGATAAGTACCGGAACAATTAAAAAACCACCTCCGGTGCCGGTTATCCCGGTGATAATACCAATTCCTACACCAAACAAGAGAATGGGAAAGTAATGCTGCTTGGAATTGCATGGTTTTGATGATTTTTTCTTCGCATCTTTTATGGTACGTAATGCCGCCACGGCCATCAATACACCAAAAAATATCATAATTACCAAATCCCTTGTAATGGCAAGGTTATCTGTGTGATAAACTACAGGAGGAATTGAAGGCAATAAGAACTTACGTACCAGAAACACCGTAACCACCATGGGAATA
The DNA here is from genome assembly GCA_030427985.1 of Bacteroidia bacterium. Classification (GTDB taxonomy): domain Bacteria; phylum Bacteroidota; class Bacteroidia; order Flavobacteriales; family Flavobacteriaceae; genus Flagellimonas. Next base: position 55,019 of record JAUIBH010000008.1, read on the forward strand.
GAAAAAAGCAGGGCCAATTGCCAATCCATGCTTTGTTTTCTTGCATTGAGCAATACACCTGCAGAAGCTGACATGCCCACTACAAATAAAGAATGGGCAGTAGCAGAGTGCATATCCATTACAAACAAATAATTGAATATGGGAACGGCCATTGCAGACCCACCACTTCCCGTGGATCCCATGATCAATCCTATGGCAAAAGCACCCACATATCCTATAAGTTGGAATGTTTCCATTGATGCGTGTTCTCTTAATGTTGAAAATGGCGCACATAAAACCAAGGGGCTATTTGGATAGCCCCCTTAAAGTTCATGCTATGCCGTTAAAATAATTATCCCCCAGCGTAGATGTAGGAACATCCATGCGCTTGGGCACGACTCAGGGCCCATACACCAGAAGGAACCAATTGAATCCCTGGAAGGATGGCATCTACCCATTCGTTGTACACCTCTTTTGGATCTAACCCCATTTTTTGGGCTGCAACGCTGGCGCATACCGTTATGGCAAGATTGCATACACAGAACATGGCCCCGCGTTCTTGAAGACGTTTTATACCCTCAATATTGGGTAGGGGCAAATCGCCTTCCTGTGGTTCAAAATATGGGTTGCGAAGTGAAGGTTGCTGAGTGGTATTGTCATTGATTTTAAAGACTTCACCAAGCTTGTATTTTTTCCAAATATCTGAGTGCAATGCAAAAGGGATGGCATCGTGCCTAAGCACGGTCATGGCTGTAATATCACTGTCAGGAGATCCCGTTTCGTTATTGCTTAAATAATAGGCCCAATTCCAGATAACAGGAAAGCCGTCATGTGGCATGGAACCGTCAAATACCACGCGGTGTGTGCCCTTGATTTTTTTGAACCAAGCTTCGGCATCCCCAACTTCTACAGCTTCATTTTCCGCTGCTGAAAGTTTTGAATACCACGGACTTAAAGGGTTCGTTACTGCCGCCATTGTACCAGCTGTTGTTCCCAAAGCCAGTGTTCCGATAAACATTCGTCTTGATTGATGATTTTTCATTACTACTTGTTTTTGATTAAATTAAACTGCTTTTTATAATACTCCATAATGGGTTGAAAGGGCCCCAATTGATGTTGAACCAGCGAGAAATTGTCCACATAGGGGCCATAAGGTGTGGACACCGGTTTCTTTTTAAGGTCTGGGAAGTCTTCTTCAAGATTGCTTTTCTGTGGTCTTTGTTGCTGATTTATATATCCCGCCACATCATAAGCTTCTGAATCTGTAAGTACAGGGTTCTTGTATGTGGCGCCATAAGGCATATTGGCTTTGATAAAGTTTGCAGCAGTTATCACCCGTGTCATTCCAGCACCATTGTTATAGGAATCTTTGCCCCAGAGTGGTGGATATAGGTAAACCTGTCCTGTTGCAGCCAGTTTTCCTTGGCCGTCATCACCATGGCATTCCACACATCGTTTTGTAAAGATTTTTTCCCCCATTTCAAGATCAACGGGTCGTTCAGGAACTTGAATTTTCACGAATCCTTGCCCTTCTATTTTACCATCCGAAGGTGCGTAGCGACCCAACCACTCCAAATAGGCAATGAACGCTTTCATTTCCTCACTATCCTCTGGGAGTGCAACACCATTCATACTACGTTGCATACAACCATTGATGCGTTCCTCAAGAGAACCTATTTTGTTTTCTCGGTTCCGGAACTGTGGGAAACGTTTTGCAATACCAATCAAAGGAGCTGCATAAGGTTTGGTTCCTGATAAGAGATGGCAGTTGTTACAGGAGAGGTAGTTTCCAGCGTATGGTTTTTTACTATCTGGACCTATATGTTCTGGTGTATGTTGAAACAGTTCATAACCATATTTTATGGTCTTGCTCCTACTGGAATTCCCCAAAAGGGAAACGTTATAGTTCTGATGGTATACATCTTCATATTCCCTACTATCAAAAAAGCTATCATCCACCCCAAAGGCATATACCATTAGTCCTAGGGAAAGAACAATGACCCCCAAAATGGGATAGAGTAGCATCTTGTGGAGTCGTTCCATGCCCAAAAGCATACTATTTTGCCTATCTGTGGCCATATCTGTCCTTCATGGTTTTGCGTATTCTGTGTACTGTTCTTTCAAAAAGTCTCTTAAAAAGGCAAATACCATGTATTCTTTTTGAAGGGTGCAAACCTATCTAGACGATGGGAAAAATGGTATAAGGAACACGTGCATGCTGTGTGTACAGGGCCGTATACTTGGTAGACAAAAAGTACTGGATTCTTAAAAAAAGGTAGACAATAGGTAAACAAAAATTTGTATTTCTTTGAAAACCAGTGTGAAAGATGGTGTTAAATGGAAGGTGCTTAAATCGGAAAAACCCATTAACTTTCTTGGTCCCATTGCGATAGAAATGAAAAAAGGTCGTCTTCTTGTGCCATTTTCAGTTTTTTTCGGAGTCGATACCGAGCTGTTTTGGCACTTTCTGGGTAAATCCCCAAAATATTGGAGGTTTCCTTAATGTTCAAATTCAGACGGGCAAGAGCTGCAACTTTTAGGTCGTTGCTACTGAGTTCAGGGAAATTTTCTTTAAGTGCTGTCAAAAAGTTGGAATGTACCTGTTCAAAATGGATTTTAAAATCTTCCCAATCTTTTTCGCGTGACCTGTGTTGTCTAATGAGCTGTTCCATTTGATTAAAGTACTTGGCCTTGTCTTTTTGGGAAGCACTCTTAAGAGCTTTTAATTGGTCATAAAGATTTTCGAACAGCTCATTTTTTTGAACAAAATTTAGGGCATAAGAAGCCAATTCCTTGTTCTTGAAATGTAGTTGGCTTTCTAACTCAATCTGTTTCAATTTTTGATTTTCAATGGTCTTTGTATTCAGGTTCTCCTGGGAAATCAACAATTCTTTTTGCTTTTTGTTCCTCAGTTTTAAACTCCATATCAAGGAAATGGAGAGAAGGGTGATCATAACAAAACTGATTCCCAAAATCCATTTTATTTTTGAATCTGTTCGCTTGGTTTGGTTAAGGTACTCCAATTGGCTGTCTTTCTCCCTCAGTTCATTTTCAAATTCTAAAGCAGCTATTTGTTTGGATTTGTCCGTATTGTAAATGGAATCCTTAAGCGCAATATATTGGTCATAGTACTCAAGGGATTCTCCCAGTTTTCCTTCCTGTTTTTTTAGGAGTTTCAATTCCCGAAGCGCATTCAGTTTGTATTTTTTTAAATTCTTTTTATCCGCTCCCGCCAAGGCTAGGTTTAACTGGGTTTCCGATGCTTCAAATTCATTCCGTAACCGCAACAAATGTCCGTACAGAACAAGATTGCTGATTTTTCCGTCTTCATCGCCCACTTCTTTTCCCAAATCAATGGAATGTATAATATGGTATTCAGCTTGCTCCAGCTCTCCTTCCTCCATAAAAAGTTTTCCCAATTGGTTATGAGCTTCGGCCATACCATAAGTGAAATTATTTGCAGAATGTATGGACAGGGCATTGTCTAAAAACCTTTTGGCGTCCTGTAAATTATTTTGTGCGAGGAAGATATCGGCCATTTTGGTATACGTGGTCGCAATTCTGTCCTTTAGGTCATGTGCGGTGAACTTTTCTATTGCCCTTTCATAGAGATTTTTTGCTTTTGTAAACTCATCAATATCAGCGTAAACCATACCAATATTCAGAAAACAATTGGCAAGGCCTACATCATCCCCAATCTCTTCATACCTGGTTTTGGACGCAACAAGGTTTTCCAAAGCAGATTTAGGATTGCCTTGGGCCCAATACGAAACACCTATAATCCTTCGGGCCCTTGCCATTCCGGGAATATACCCCAGCTCTTCTGCCAATTTCTGGGCTTCAACCCCATACTTGACGGATTTTTCCGTATCCACAATCCAATATTCATAACCCAGGTCGTTCAGGATATCCACTCTTTCAATCTGTGATAGCGTATCCTGGGCCAACAAATACTCCAAGCTGTCCAAACTCTTTTGACCGTTGACCAAGGCCAAGACAAAAAAGATAATAAGGGTTGCTGAGGTCTTCATGTAATAAGCGGGTACTTTGCGTGCTAAAAGTCACAAAGTTAAATGATTCGCAACTTCCATAAGAATATGGTTTCATTATTGTTTAAATGTTAAACATATATATTGGAACTTATATAGAGAGAAGTGTAATTGATATATGTTTTTTCGACTCTTAGTATGTATTCGAAGATTGATTATAAGGTCTTCATCGGTGTTTTGGTAGATGGAGCTAATGGAATTTAGACTTTATGTGAGGTAAATCACCAAGAAAAGAAAAAAATAAAGCCATGATAATTAGAAAACCCAAAATAGAAGATTCAACAGAAATTGCTACATTGTTTATGTTGGCAATGGACGAATTGATTTTTGATTTTATTGGAGAGAATTCAGTTGAAAAGGCCATGCATTTTTTAGAAAGCTTGGTACGTACCGAGGCCAATCAATATTCGTATGAGAATTGTTGGGTTGTTGATATTGGAGATGAGGTTATAGCTATGGCAAATGTTTATGATGGTTCAGAATTACATCGGTTAAGAAAACCAGTTACAAAAAAGATAGCATCCATGTTCACAAAGGAGTTTAATCCAGAAGATGAGACTCAAAGTGGGGAAATCTATATAGATAGCTTGGCGGTGCACTCCGATTGGCAAGGCAAAGGAATTGGTTCAAAAATGCTTAATTTTTTAATAAATCAATACGTGGGTAAATTGGATAAAACTCTTGGTTTACTTGTGGATATGGATAATGTGGATGCCAAAAAATTATATATGCGAATGGGTTTTGAAAAAATTGGAGAGAAGCAATTATCCGGAAAAAAAATGGAACATCTTCAAATTTATACAGCAACGCCACCGAACAAAATATAGATTATTTTGCCGACTTAGAAACACCCTCTAGCAATTGATACGTGTTTATTTTCAATTGTTTAGAAATTATTGAATTATCTTTTATTGACTATATCAAAAAAGATGAGCAACTATAACCAGAATACTGAACACCACACTTAAGATGAGAATATTGAACGTGGTTGATGGTTTTAATTGGGCCAAAACAGCTCCGTTAAAGGCCATACAAAAAATGGTCACCAAAAAAAGCAAAATCATTTTAAGCAACATGTTCATTTCTCCCATTAAAAGGACCATGGCTGCTGCCGAACCCAGACAACTTTGACCTATGATGGCAATGGTTGCATAACCAAGCTGCTTTTTTTTAAACTCATTGAACGTTAATTTGTATATGTTCTTTACACCATTAACTTTCTGTTCAGTTCTTGAATGTGTCATTGGTAGTATTGTGGAATGTTTCATTATAGATGATTTTATGTTGTTTGTTAGTTACCCTTTGTGGGCAGCCCCATTAAAATGAGTTGCCCAATACTTTGCTTTCCAGAATTTCAGCTTTTGGAAAAAGGATGTTGTTTTCTAAATGGATATGTTCGTGAAGGTCTTCTTCAAATTCCTGAAGGAGTGAAAAGGCAACTCTATAGGTATTACAGGCATCCGCTGGAGGAGTGTAATCATTACTGAGTTCAGCAATTTTGCGAAAACGTTCACCCTCATTATCATGCTCCTGCATCATCATTTGAATGGGATTTTTAATGGTACCAAAATGGGGAGTGGTCTTACTTTCGGTGCCACCAACCATTTTGCGAACCCATGGGAATAGGACCAACTCTTCCTTTTTCATGTGCATGGCCAAATCTCCGGCAGAAGCATTGAAATGCTCAAAAATATCGAGCAGTTCTGGATGACGTTCTCCGTGTACTTTGCAAAGTTTGGTCAGGTATTGTTTTAAAATCGGAATTTGTTGCTCCACGTAACGATGGTGCTTCTTTTCAATATAATCGACCAATAGGTCCAAAGGCCAAGTTTTAAAATCGGGCTGGTCATTTTGGTTTTGGTTCTGGACAGCATCAAGTTCCTGGATCAAGCTTTCCAAGTTCAGGCCATTTTTTTCTACAACTTCTTCTAGGGTTCGATTTCCTTTACAGCAAAAATCTATTTTATGATTTTTAAAGACTTGGGCAGTGCGATAGTTCTCCGCTACCAACTGTCCGACTGTTTTTTCCATAGTATCATTCATGATTTTTTATTTTTTAGATTATCGATGCGTTAATCGGACAATTTTATCCGAAATAGGTTTAAATTTTTTTAGCGTTTTAAATAGGTCAAACCAACCTCTAACCCCATGGCCAATTCATACAAACTTGTGTTCCTCAGCATTTTACTTAAATCACTACGGATGTCAACAAATTTATCGTGCAAAGGGCAAGGTTTGTCCGCATTACATTCCTTAAGTCCCAGACCACATCCCTTATAGATATCGTCCCCATCAATGGCCTTTACGATCATGTTCAATTTTACGGACTCCATGTTTTCCCGTTCAATTTCAAATCCCCCAGTAGGTCCTTTTACGGAGTGAATGATATTGCTTCTGGAAAGCTGCTGCAAAATTTTGGCCGTGAACGCAATAGGGGAATCAATTTCCTCGGCAATCTCATTTACGCTGACACGCCTTCCCTCCATGGATTGAAGTGCAATGTAAACCGATGCGCGTATACCATATTCACAGGCTTTTGAAAACATCATAGGGAACTTTTAGTAGTACAAAGATAATATTTAAATTAAATAGGACAAAATTGTCTTTTATTATTTCTGGTATAAAATCCAAAAAAATTAAATTTAAGGCAAAGGAGTGGGGAGGGCACCATGGTTTAGCACCTAATTTAGGTCTTATTGCGGTTTTTTATAAGCATCAGAACAATTCCCAATGGAATTAGGATTGAGACCACTGCTAAAAGTTTTACATGTCCGCTGAATATGCCCCATTGCTGCCAAGCGGCAAAGCCTTTGTAAAATATCAATGTTTCGGTAAGGAGGAACCCCAAAAAATACCATAAATAGGATGTTTTAGTGATCCGAAACAAATCAAAATAATCCATAAAAAAGAAAAGACCTATGCTGATGACGCCCAAAAAGGTCAAGTGCAAATACCCGATTGTAAAATCAAGATAAGTAGCCGCCATATGGGCAAAATAGGGAAGGACGGTTAATAGCTGTAAAATTATTTTTATCAAACCTAACACTACAACTGACTTGAGGAGCAACTTTTGAAATTCTGACAATGCCAATTTCGAAAACCAGTTCTTGATCATGTTCCACAAGCATACAAATGCAAAAATTTGTGCTACTGCACCAAATCCTGCCAGTGCATAAAAACCAAAAGAAGGTTTTGCCCAAAGCGTGGACAAGAAAAAAGTGAAAATAATACCTAGGTTGAGGCTCGTAAAAAAACGAGCGAAGGATTTTTTTGGAATTTCAAAACCTAGCTGTTCCCAAACATATAAGAACAGCCCAACCAAGGCAAGCATTATCCAGGCATTATACTGAAAATGAAGGTAAAAATAAATGGCCAACCGATACCAAATGGATTGTGCCCCCAAAGTGGTCATGATACCTCCCAAGGCCCAAGGTCCTAAACTGGAGATTACCATATAAATTAGGGCTGCTTTTGCACATTTCAACCCTTTACTGTGCTTGTGTTTTTGGTCGATATTTTTCCAGAAATGATAAACGTAAACGTAGGATACAATCAAGAAGAGCGTGGAAAAAATAATGGAAAAGAGCGCATATCCTTGAAAAGGGAAAGTCAGCAGCATGCCGATCAAAGTGGCTTGGGTACACCAAAAAATACGTTTATAGTTTGTGGTGGATTTCTTTCTTTCCACAAAACAAAAATGAAACAAGGTCGTCAAAGCCAAATAAACCCAACCCAACAGCGCTATGTGCGAATGCCCATGTACAACAAACCTATAATTGAAATCAAAAGAAAAAATAGAGAAGGAGCGGAGCAGTATGCCCAGAACAGCAGCCACGAGAAAATATACCATGGCCACCTGTAGATGAGATCGATATAATTTATCCTTCACTTTGAACGGTTTGTAAAAATGCTCTGGTCAAGATTAAAAATCTTTTTTCATGGCTTTATATCGTAACCCTAATATAGGCAGAACAGTCCACAATAAAAGAATGACCAGTGAAATAAAGAAACCTAGATTGGTGCCAAAGAATTGCTTGAAAATGGCCCCCGTGTACCCCAATAAGGCCGAGATGTCCAATTTGAGCAGTATCAAAATCCTGGACAAGTCAATGGGGTTGAGCATGGTGGCCACCAGCGAAAATGTATCCAAGGGATATTCCTCAAAAACGATGAGGGACATCAAGAACAGCCCATCGTAAACCACTGCTAAGAAAAGCCAAAGCAAAACCGCATAACCGAACCCTTTTATCTTGTTTTCATTGGATATGGCTATCACAAAGGATAGTCCCACAAAAATAAAGGTCAAGAAAGCTCCTGTGACCAACAATAAGGAAAAGTCAAAAATAGCATTGCTCCGCAAAAGTCCGTATAGTACAAATGGAATCCCCAAACCAAGCACCAGGCTTAGGGTCAGTGAACCGGCCACGCCAAAATACTGTCCCATGAAGATGGAACTACGCTTTATGGGCTGCGCCAATAGCAGCTCCGTAAATTCTCGGGAATTGTAGTAGTACATCACCCCAAATATGGTTCCTATCAGCGGAATAAGCACAATGATCACGTTCATTAAGGTGATTACGGCTTTAGAGACATCGTTGTTCAAAAACAACAGCACAAAACCAAGAGCGAGGTAAAACAAAAAGTAGACATAGCTCCAACGGCTTCGTATTAGGTCGTAAAAACTGTATTTCAATATTTTAAACATGGCTACCCGTTGTTATGGCCGCAATGGCGTGTTCAAAATTGGTTTGCTCGGTCTGCTGTAAAAGTTTTTCTATACTCCCTTTAAAATAAATTTCCCCTTCCAATAGATATAAAATCTCATCCGCCATTTCTTCCACAAACTGCATAATGTGTGAGGTGATCAAAATGGTTTTTCCATTGGCTTTTTCTTTTTGGATCAATTCCTTTAGTCGAATCAAAGCTTTGGGGTCCAAACCAGTCGTAGGTTCATCCAAAATAATCAGTGGACTATCAAACATAAAGGTCAGTACAATGTTCACTTTTTGCTTGGTTCCCCCGGATAGGGTAGACAGTTTTTTGTTCAAAAACGGTTCCAGCCCAAAGAGGTCAATAAGTGCTTCTTCTTCGCTAGGGCTGTTTCTAAGATCCTTGATCATACTGATCAATTCTTTGACCTTGATATTGGGAGGGAAGTTGGCAATTTGGGGGAGGTAGTCTATTTTTTTGCGGTACTTCCAATTTTTTTTGATGGATGCTCCAAGTACGGAAATTTCTCCTTTGTCGGGAATTACCATACCCAAAACACTCTTGATCAAGGTGGTTTTTCCCGAGCCATTTGGACCGAGGATGGCATAAATTTTACCTTCTTCAATGGTAAGGTCCACCCCTTTTAAAACTTGGTTTTTGCCAAATTGTTTATGCAGGTTATTTATTTCAATCGTCATGATCGTATTTTCATTAAAGGTTGGGCATCTTTTAAATTATCGGGCGTAAAAACTGGTGACACCCGTTCGGAAAAATCAATGATGTCCATGAACAAGCTTCGCAATAGCACAATGGTCTCCGGAGTGCGGTTCACCACATAGGAAAAGAGTTTCACGGGGCGATAGGGTACATCGCCAACACCATCTTTGTCCAGATCATATCCGGTATAACTGCTCCAAAAATTCCCCTCAAAGACATTATCGTTGAGTTTACTGTTATAGGAGATGTCAAAGGAGTTGTACAAGAAATTATTGCCCTTGAAGCTATTGGTGTAGCAGGCTCCAACCACTCGTATGGCCCAACCATTGCCAATAAAGTCATTGTTGGTGTAATTGATCCGGTTGGATCCTTCTATATTAATGCCGATGGTATTTTCCTCAAACGTATTCCCAATAATTTTGGCATCGTTGATTTCTTTGAGAAGCATTCCATAGGCCGCCGTGCCCCAATTTTTCTTGAACGTATTGTTCTTCATCGTGATGAATTTGGAGAACATCACGGCGACTCCGGCCCCATTGTTTTCAAAGGTGTTGTTGGCATACACATCATTATTTGAGAACATAAAGTGGAGCCCATACCTAAGATTGTCCATACTCACATTGTCGGTAATGGTGATACGGTCGGAAAACTCTAAATAGATGCCATCCCGGGTACCTTGGACGTGGTTTTTGCTTACTTCCACATCTGAGGAATACCAAAGTTGTATGCCATTGCCAGAGTTGTATTCGTCCACAGCTTCGCCAATGATTCTATTATGGTAGACTTTGCCGTGGGATGATTTTTCCAGATAAATACCAAAGAACAATTGCTCCAATACCATATTCTGAATGCGAAAATTCTTGCTCTGCACCACTCGAATGGCCGCATTGTCCTTGGTGTAACTCACCCCTACATTGATGATAAACAGCCCGTCCAAGCTTACATTGTCCGATTGCACCCTGAAGATTTCCCCTTTCTCTTCCCCATCAATGATAGGATAGTCAATTCCTTTTATCACCAAGGGTTTGTCCACCAAAATTTCATATTCCAGGTACGTCCCTTTTTGGACTAAAAGCGTATCATGAGCCTTAGCAAGTGCAATGGTTTCCTTAATGGAACTGTTTTCACAAGTATTGCAGATATTCCACGTTTTGGCCCATAGGCTTTGCCCCAAAAGGAGCAAGATTAGCCAGAGGGCATGTTTGCGATGTGGAAGAAGTGAAAACATAAGGTAGCTGAAATTTAAAGAATCTTTTCGTTCTTAATTTGTATTTGTTCTGTTTTAAGTATGATCCTTAACTGACTTTCCTGTTATTTGGGTCACTGCAATACGATAGACCACAGGCATTTCCGCTTCTTGCAACTTTCCAGAGAAATGACTTAAAAAATGGGGACGCTCCGCATTCTTATGGTCTATGGTTTGTTGTACGCCTTCCGCAAAATGTTTTAAATATTGCTTGGCACGACTTCCAGTAAGTTCATGAAAACAACCATGCACTTGTACCGACTCCCAATGACGGAAAGACTCGATGCTATCGACTTGAAAAGAAACTTTGTTGCATTTTCTTAGGGCATTTACCCGATGTCCGTTAGAGGCGAAACATAAAATGCTATTTTCATCCTTAAGAAAATAATAGGTCGATGGGACTACATACGGTTCGTTATCGGCTATATAGGCCAAACGGCCCACGTAATTTTCAGCCAAAAGTTGTTCACATTCAAGGGGCTCCAAATCCATCATTATGCTCGTATTAAAAATTAAACCTTTTTTTAATTTCTGCCCATGTATAAAGTTCACCGCCGTTGGCATCCAAAGTGTTTTGGGCAGCTTGTTCCTGTTCAAAAGCACTTAAAAATGCCCCCATGGGACTTGGAATGTTCTCACTGATCAAGTAGGTGGCTTTTGTACCATCGACCAAAGAGCCGGGCTGATCAAAATCGTTGACCATGAACAATGCCATGGCAGATTTATCTTCATCCTTTAGTTGGTTCATCATACATTCAATGGCATCAAAATTATAGACCTTCCCCTTTTGGGTAACCAATTGTGCGGCATGTTGTTTGTCTACAATGGTCATACTACAATAATGACAGCCCACATGACCATAATCAATGGGCTTAGGGCCTACGGAGCAGCTGACGGTCAAACAAAAAGAAGTGAATAGAAATAGTTTAAGCTGTTTCATCTTTATATGAATTAGTATTTTTCCAACCCAAAAAGCCAGCGGCCAATGTAAGCATCATGCCCACAAACATGAGCCAAGCTCCAGAGGCTGGTAACGAGGTAACATCAAAGTTCAACATTTTTACATGGCCAAATAGTGGCGGTTTATAGGTCATGGGTGTGCCATCGGGGTTGGTCAATTTCATAATGGCATTAGGATCTAGATTGGTACCATAATCCACCAACCATTCATTAAAATCGTACATACCCAATATGCCCATGATGGACATGAGTGCAAACCATCCTAAAAACCATTTATAGCTTACTTTGTTAAAATACCCCAAAAACCCAATGAATACTCCAAGAGCCACCATAATGCCTATAATTATGGGGAATGCCCCAAATTCCCACATATCTTCAACTTTTGGAAGCGTTTGCATTCCAATATAGTGGTTTAGGCCATCAATATTTTGGATATCAAACTCATTCATTCCCTTTAAGCCATTAATGTGGATGTTCAACCCTAATGGATCGGGATATTGCGGTGCTCCCAGCATAATGTTCCAAAGTGGAAAAATGTACAATCCCAATAAGAAGAGAGGGCCAATGATCATTAGTATACTAGCCTTTTTCATTTTTTTAGATTTAAAAGTTACAAACTGAGTGTGGTTTTAGTGGGTTGATGTTACTCTAATTTGTAAGAAAAGCGGGCAGGTCATGGACACAGCCCGCTTTAGTTATTGGTGACTCAATCCGAATTACTCACCAAGTGACCAACTAAGTTCTATATTGGAATTGGCAGGGGAAACCCTCACATAGCCTTGCATTTCTTGGTGCAGTGCAGAACAGAAATCGGTACAATAGAATGGCCATACCCCAACTTGCTTAGGTTCCCAAACCGAGGTCTTGGTCTGCCCTGGCATGATCAAAAGCTCGGAGGTATTTTGACCTATAATAGAGAAACCGTGAGGCACATCGAAATCCTGTTCGTGGTTGGTAATATGGAAATATACCTTATCACCAACCTTAACACCTTCGATATTATCTGGGGTAAAGTGGCTTCGGATGGTGGACATATACACATGCACCTCGTTTCCTTCGCGTACCACTTTGGAACCAGTGGGCGAGGTTACGGCATAGGGGTGTTTGTTCTCATCCAAACGATAGATTTTCTGTGATTTTGGTGCCAACAATTCGGCTGGACAACCTGCAGCATAATGCGGTTCACCATGGGTTGGGAAATCATATATCAACTCCATTTTCTCTCCAGAGATGTCATAGATTTGAGCAGAGTGCTCCATTTCGGGCCCAGTGGGCAAGTACCTGTCCTTGGTAATCTTGTTCATGGCCACTACGTATTTTCCGAATGGTTTTCTGGAGTTTCCTCCGGGAATCATCAAGTGACCAACGGAATAGTAAGTTGGCTTTCTGTCGATGACTTCCCAAGTACCCAACTTCCATTTTACCACCTCAGAAGAGATAAAGAACGTGGTATAGGCATTGCCTTTTCCATCAAATTCGGTATGGAGTGGGCCCAATCCGCCACTTTTTACCTGTCCTGCCAATACATCCTCGAACTTAAGGATTGGAATGCCATAAGCTTCGCCATCAAATTTTTCGCCTTCAATGGCAGCGATCATTTTATCAAAAGAGTGTACCGTCAAGTCTGCAGAGAGCTTACCATTCCCAATGATGTATTGCCCAGTTGGGTCTACATCACATCCGTGAGGTGATTTAGGCGTTGGTAAAAAGTATACAGCACCAGGTACTTTTAACGGATCTACGGTCAACACTTCTTTTTTCATAGTGGTAGTCGCCGTATGGGTGCTTTCATCATAAAGATTATGTGCATAGTTGGCAGGCATTTTGGTGCCTCCACCGTTGTTTACGTACTCCTCTATTTTCTTCCAGTTTACCGCAGCAATAAAATCTTTGTCGTTTTGTGAAGCATTTACTTCTTGTAATGTGTGCGCTTCTTCTGTATTGTATGTGGTAAAGAAGAACCAACCGTGTGATTCACCCCTTCCAGGGTGTGAAAGATCGTAGTTGAATCCTGGCATCAACAATTGGAATTTTAAATCCATATGGCCATGCTCTGGGTCTACGCTGATAAAAGATAAGGATCCTTTAAAATTGCTTTTGTATTCATTAATGGGCATGTCCCTTTGGGGAATGGGAACGGAGAAACGAGTACCTGCCACCACATATTCCGTATTTTCGGTAATAAAGGAAGAACTGTGGTTACCGGCACTGTTGGGTACCTCAATAATTTCTTCGGTCTCAAAAGTGCTCAAATTGATACGGGCAATCCTTGGTGTATTGTTACCGTTGATGAATATCCATCGCCCATCCAATTCCCCATTGGTTTGGGAAATATCGGGGTGGTGGGCATCGTCCCAAGGCACAAATCCGTGGGAAGTGTTCAACATGGGCTTGGTTTCTTCGGAATAGCCATATCCTGATGTTGGGAATTGGGAAAATACTGGAATCTCCTTGAAC
>JAUIBH010000009.1 GCA_030427985.1 Bacteroidia bacterium
AAATTGGGTACCAAAATTCACCTTTTTTTCGTATATTGTATAGAGAAATCAGAGGTTGAAATGGGGTTATATCCACGGTTAGACTATAAAAAGAGTAAAAAAGATACCACCAAAGATGATGAAGTGAGGGTAGTTGTTGATTACTACTACAACGGGGAGAGAACAAAAATCACCACAGGGGTTTCTTGTTTGGTTAAGGATTGGGATGAAAATTGGAGAAAAAAACCTTCCAAGAAACCGATAAGGACAACGGATAGGGAACACCGAGGAAAAAACTTATTGATTCAAAATAAGTTGGATGAAATAAATGGGGTGGTACTCACTATACAGAAACAGGATAAGGAACCCGTTGTACCACTCGTAAAGAGTTATTTGAGAAAAGAAAGGAAGGAAAGGAAGGATGATACACAACGGGAAATACACTTCTTACCCTTGCTGGTGGAGTATGAAAATTACATCAAAAGTGAACATTACGAGAATAGGGAAAGTACAAGGAGATGGGTACTCTCTTGTATAAAACAGATTATAGAATACACCACTTATTATCAGAATAAAAACAATACACTTCTTTTCCCCGATGAACTTGATAGGGATTGGGTATATGGATTTATCAAATGGAGTTTTGATACCAAAGGGTTAAAACCCTCTACGATAAAGAAAAGGGTAAAGGTACTCTCCCACTTTTCCAATTGGAGTAAAGAGAAATACAACACCACATTCCAAATCAGAAAACCGAAAAAGGTATTTTTGGGAACTGATGAAAATCTTGATATAGTTTTTCTTACCAGGGATGAAGTGGTGAAACTGTACAAGTACGATGGGTTTGATGAAGAAAACCCCGAACACGTAAAAATACTTACCAAGGAAAAAAGACTCACCTATATGGAAGATAAGTGGGTACACTCCAAAGAAGGGGAGAAAAGTAGAACCTACACCACTTTTGAGGTATATAAGGATATGTTGGTTTTTCTTGTGAACGTGGGTTGCAGATGGGGAGATTTGGTGGATATGAAGGTTGGGGATTTGGTATATGATAAGGTAGTTGATAAAGAACAGGGATTTACGGTTGGGTACTTTTCATATTTTATGGGAAAGATTAAAAACCAAAGGAATATGGTTAAAGTACCAAGGAACAAGATAACGTTTGAGATATATAAGAAGTACTCCACAGGTAAAAACTTGGAACACCATATTTTTCCACGTACCAGATATGGAAATAGTATAACGAACCAAAAATTTAACAACTACATAAAAGAGGTTTGCAGGATAGTTGGATTGAACCGAAAGGTTAAAAAAACGGAGTGGAACCTGAACGGTGAAGAAATGAAGGATAGTACCGAATATCTCTCTTTACACGAGGTAGTTTCTTCCCACATCGGTAGAAAAACATTCATTAGAACACACATCCAAAAAGGAACCCCGATTAGAACGATTATGAAAATGACCGGACACAAGAGTAGAAAGGTGTTTGATGGTTATTATGAGATACTTGACGAGGATATTAAGTACAAGAACGATGATTTGTTTAGTGAGATGATAGTGGAGGAAAACAAATCCTTGAAAACCCAAAAGGTAGAACCTCATCAGAAAACAACTTCCCCCTTTTCCAAAGAAAAGGAACAAGAGATAGAAAAACTTAAATACTCCCTTGATAAGGAGTGGATTACACAGGAAAAGTACGATGAACTTTTCCAAAAAATGATTATCGGTGAATAAGATACCCTCCAAGAAAAGAAGAAAGGAACTCCGTAGAGAATACGAAAGAATACAAGGGTTGAGGTACCTGCAAGAATTGGAGAACCAACCAGATATCACGTGGTTTGATTGGGTAGGTTATATGTTGAGGTACAATTAGAACTTCTTTTTTTCTTAAAAACGTTAAAGTTTCCACTTTTTTCCAAAAAACCTTACGTTTTTCTTTTTTCCACATACTTATAGTTGAACACCTTTTAGTACGAGAGTACGAGGTTAAAAATTGATGGACCCGATTAGGGTATATGGGTACTTTATACCCAGTAACCAACTACAAGTGATATGAATAAAGTGATATGTACAATACGGAAATGGGATTACAGAGGGAACAAAAGGTACAATCCAAGTATAAAGAACCTCAACAAACAGATACACACCCTCCACAAGAAGTTAAAAAAGAAGGATACTGTATATACCACCTACACCATAGAAAGGGATGAAGGAAGGAACGGGTACCACGTACACTCTCTTTTCCAGTACAAGGATAAAGAGAACCTCCACGAAAACCTGCAAAAGTTTGTTGGTGGTGAGGTAGATAAAAAAGGAAGTTTTGATACTTGTTTTGGAAAATGGGGAACAATATTTATAGATGAGGTGAGGGATGAAAACCAATACACTAGATATATGAACAAATTTGTGAACAGAACAAGTAAAACACTTGTATAAAAAGGAGTAACTATGATAGATGGAATAAAAAACAAAGATATACTCACCGAGGAACAACAGAGATTACGGAATATGGAACTTATCGGAATGGAACTTGACGAGAACCAAGTGGATAAATTAAAGAAGTACGTGGAAGATAAGTTTGATATGGTTGATTTGGAAGAATTTATCTGGGAGTTTGAGTTGGAGAACGGTTATGATGAAAAAGGTAGTGATGAACTTGAACTCAATAAGATTATGGATGAAATATGGGGTGATGAACTGAATGGATTAAAGTTGGAGAACCTTGAAATAAACGATGGGATTGAGTACGAGATAGGATATAAGAACCCCTACGGAAAATACGGTGGAATGATAAAAAAGTTTGATGGTGAAAACCACTTCAAAAATTGGTACAACTTTATGGATGGTAAAGGATATAAATTGATTACAGTAAATAAATTATGATGGAAAGATATACAATGGATGAACTGACGGAAAGGTACAACGTCAGTACAAGGACGATATACAACTGGATAAAGGAAAAAGGATTACCCATAACACAGATTACACCTCAACAGAGATGGGTATATAAAGAAGATTTGGAAGAATGGGAAAACTCATTTAGAGAACCCGTCAGAGGTTAAAAGAAATTATATGAATGTTTGATATACTATATAATGGACCTCCACACAGAACCCCCAGCAATAACCTTGACGGGGGTTCTTCTTTTGTACAGAATAATTTCTTGCTAAAACACCCCCTTTATTGAAACCTTAAATGACGAGTTTTATATTGGAACTGGTTTTTACAGAAGGATTTGAAGTTTTTTTCCTACTTTTATTTCCTCCCCCAACAATACAAATATCAATACCAACCAAACCAAAATGAAGTACCTCATTCCTATAATTGTTTCATTCCTTTTCATCAGTTGCAACAATCCCTCCAGTAAATCATTGATGACTGAACTCACCCCGGAGGAAATCAACACCATTTCCCAAAAGGATACTCTGTTCAAAGATTTCTACAAAATGATGGAGGTGGTACGGGATTCTGTTTTGGTTTCTGATGTGGACAAATCCGAATATATTGACCTCAAATACAAAGATTATTTGGATTTAACCGAATTCTATCTTGATTCCACCTATTGGAACAGTATGGATAATTCACTGGAAGAGAGATGGAATAGGGAGTATAAGGGAACCAAAGACCAAATCGATTCTATCATCCAATTTTACAACCAAAGGTACCAAAACAATAATTTGAACAGTTATCTTAAAATAGAGTTGGATAGGGTAACCACCAATTATTATTCATATTCATCAGGGGTTAAGGACGTTCGGTTAGGTTTCAAACTAACCCCCCTAAAAGGAGAAATACAACAACTTGTGTTTTATTATTCATTAACCCCAAAGATTAATGAGAACAAAGATGATTCCCTTTTAGGGAACCTTCTCAAAGACCTCAATGGTTGCAGGAGTATGACTCCGTTTTCAAGACCAATCACAAGATATTGGAAGGTGGATTATTCACTTGAAAAAGAATTAAGTGGTTCAACCAAAGATGAGGTATTGAGAGATTACAATTTAGAGATTGACATTGATAGGATACGTATCAACAATATGAATTTGGATAGTGATGATTCCAAATTACCTCACGAAATTGAAATGTACAATGAGTATGAAGATTCTCCTTTTATGAGAGAACTTTATGAGGAAGATATTGCAGAGGAATATCTGAATAAAAAATATCTATCCGTATCCAATTTCAAACGGGAAGTACAAGATAGTATCGTAAACTCAAATGAAAGGTTCAAGAAAATAAATGACCTCTACAAAAAGTACTATGATAGAGACCGTTGATTCAGTCACATTAGAATGAATATCAATCCGTTGTAGATATTTAGATATAATATTTTGGAATTTGACCTTACAAGATTAAGAAATAATTTCTTGTAAAAGTACCCCCACCCCCCTTCATTAAAAACCTTAAAGGACCGGTTTATATATCGGAACTGGTTTTTTTCATATAGGAACTTTTTCTTACCCACCATCATATTTATAGTTGGAACGAATTATTATGAACCTAAATGAAAAAATATGAAGAATATAGTACCAAGTTTTGAATTGGATGGATTGAAAAAACTACTTGAAGAAAGTGGAATAGAGGGTGTGATGAAGTACACGGATGTTATCGTTTTGAACCACCTGATAGAAAGGGGTGTTATCCCATACCAAAGGGATAAGATGATAAGTACCCTTAAAGAAGATACCGATATGGATTATTCCAAGATTATGGATTTAGTGAACAAATACGATAAATGGAAAAAGTACCTACCGTCTTACTCCTTGCAACTGAACCAAAAACTGGATAGGATAAATACCGAAATGGATACCGTTGTACCATTCAGAAAAATAAATGAAAGTATGATAGGGTTTGTACCCGATACGAAGGATAGGGATAAGATAAAGGTTATGAACGGTTCAAGGAACCACCTGATTATTTTGGGTACCGTTGATAAAAGGGATTGGAGTATAAACTGGAACGAGAACTGGATTATACAACCAGAGGTGAACAGATATGTTATCGGTGAGATTAAAAGGTTGAAAAAAGAAAATTGGGTATAAAATGGAAAATTACTTTGAGGAAAAAATAAAAGGGTTGGATGAATACCGATGGATTACCGTGGAAGATTGCAGTGAGAAATTGGGAATATCCACAAGAACCGTATTCCAGTACCTGAAGGATGGAAAAATCAAAGGTGTTAAATGGAAGAAAAGAAGATTGATAGATACCGTATCAATAATGGGGTTCTTAATCAGAGAAGGGGTTATGGATAAACCATAACATAGTACCCCCCAAAAAAAATAAACCGGTACCCCAAATATTTTGATTGTACCCTTTAGGTACTTAAATTAGCACCCAAGGGTACTAACAAAATATGATAAAGTCAATGAATATAGGGTATTTCAGAGGTGTTCCAGTACTGGAGGTACCACGAAGTGGCAACTACAAAAGCCCATCCAAATTGGATGGGCTTTTGTTTTGGAACAAAACGGAATCAAAGTGTATGCTGAAAAAAAATGTGCTTTTTAAGCAACGTTTTTATTCTCAAACTTTTCTATTCCATCCAGTTCTGCTTTTTTCTCTTTCTTTTCTTCCTCAATATCATAATCGTCTTGAAGTCCGAGCCAAAATTTTGCAGAATTACCAAAGTATATGCTCAATCGCAAAGCAGTATCTGCAGTTATTCTTCTTCTACCTTTTAGTATCTCTGAAATTCTAGTTTGTGGTATTTTAAGGTCTTTGGAAAGTCTATATGCCGTAATTTCCAAAGGCTCAAGAAATTCTAGGTTTAAGACTTCGCCGGGATGTACATTTGCCAATTTTTCCATTTTCTTTCCTTTATTAATGGTAGTCTATTATTTCTACTTCTTTTGCGTTTCCATTTTCCCAGAGAAAAATAATCCGCCATTGTTTGTTGATTCGTATGCTATAAAATTCGTTTAGCTTTCCCGTCAGCTTTTCAAGTCGATTGGATGGTGGTATCCGTAGGTCGGTAATATCTTGCGAGTTGTTCAACATTCTCAATTTCCGTCGCCCTGCATTTTGTATTTCAATTGGCATTTTTTTGACACGCATACCATTCCAAATTTTTTCGGTCTCTTTGGAGCCAAACGAAATAATCATACTACTTTTTCACGTTACTAACGTCAAAGGTAAGTAAAAATTTTAGTTTTAAAAAGTTGCTAAATGATCCCAACTATAATTTTGGCGGCTAAACCACAAGGTGCAATCTTGTGGGAGCGGGGGTGATTTGTAGCCGTTGTTAGTAGCCTTATTTTAGTTTCCTACTTTTTTTCAATTCTTCTTGTAAAGTTTTCATTTTAGAAGGTTTTACATAAACTTCATGTATTATCGAAAGAAATAAATCATGCAACCCATTCGCATCTTCTTTTGTAAATTCATGTAGTGTAATATCAGTATCAGGATGTGCACCTTGGTTTCCAATGTCTTTTATAATTTTTGCATTATCATGAAAGACATCGGTTAAGTCAATTTCCAATAAGTTTTTATTAGTTTTTAACCATTCTAGCTGGTTGAACAAAGTTTTTCCTTTTCCTCCTAAAATGTCCTTTGCTAAAATTTGAATTGCTCTCCTATATAAAATTGCTGAAGCAATATATTTGGAGTTGCTTAAACAATAGTCTGCTTCACTAGCAGTCTTTTTTAGGGAAGAATGCTTTTTAGGTATATCTTCATTTATGTATCCTTCTCCCTTTGCAGGAATTCGATAAAGCTTGTAGAGTCTATATGTATATTCGTAATGTGTAGAGTTTCCTTCAGTTATAGCTTTTTGTTCAACAAATTGGACTGTTTGTATAAAACTTTTTCTTCTACAACTAGGACATTCCAAATATATATTAACAAACCTAGGCAAACCTTCTTCACTATAATATGGCTTGTCATATGTTTTGGAATATATTTTTAAAAATACGTCTCTTTTACAGTAATCACAATTTCCAGGTATTTCTTGTGAAATAGAGGATTCACTAGCTTCATAAACGCATTCATAATTATCACGTATGTGCTTTTCAAATTCTTCTTGGTTTAATAATTCCATCTATTCTTCCTTTTATAATTGCTGGTAGCTTGTTTTAGAGCTACAAATGCAAACTATACCCCAAAATAAGAATAAAACCTATAATAGGCGTTGTTTTTACTTCAGCAAAGAAGACGGCATCCTATCCATCAAAACCTTCAGCAAAAAATTCAGTCACACTTAAATCAAAATAGGTGGCAATTCTTTTGATGGTGCTGAATTTTGGGTCCCATTTCCCGGTTTCTATACGTCCAAAATGGATTCCTGTGTCATTATAAGCGTCTTCTTGGGTAAGATTTCGGGATTCTCTTAACCCCTTAACCCGGTTGGCTAAGTCTTTCAAAAAATCAACATTTTGGTCGTTTTTGTCCTTCATACGACAGCAATGTCAAAATTTTGAGTGTTGAAATTAATGACGTAAACGTCATTTTATGTATTTTTGAGACATCCCATTCTTAAATTAATCCACTATGCCACCACGTCCCATTTCTTCCACGTTTACCAACTTCCTCCACCAAAATTCTCCAACCCCACTACAGATCACCTTTGCCACCCTTAACATCTGCAACCACCAAAACAGGCAGTTGCTGCACTGCGTACAACGGCCCCAGAGCCGTATCATCCTCCAAAAAATGCCACAAAAGGGTCTGGTGGAGATCACGGTGTTGGATAATCTGGTTTTTAGCTTCTCCTTTCAATTCCAGATACCCAACGCTCAAAAATTCCATGATGTGGAAATGTTGGCCCTGCCCCGTCCCTTAGATCAAGGCAGGTTATATATAGATGAAGAAAAATTGCAGCTCTCTTTTCGCATAGATGCCCCAGACCCCACCCTACGGGTGGAGGTGACGCATGTGTACCAAGGCATCCTCAAACTGGAACATTTTTGCACACGTCTTTGTCGGCCAATGCCATGAGGTTGTGGCCATACGATGCCGAGTCCTATTTTTTTTCAAAAAGCAACTGAAAATAGTTTTTTAGCTGGGCTAGCTGACCTGAGACGAGTGCTGGGTCATTCAAGGCTTTGGAAACCACGTAAGAGCCTTCAAAAATTACGGTAAAAAGGTTTGCTAAGGCTGCTATGTCCACTTCTACCTTAGCGTTGTATTCCTTAAGTACATCCTCCAATAATTGTTCAAATGTCTTTCGCCATGTCAACAGCGTTTCCGAAATAAACTCCAAAATTTCAGGTTTAAATTGACTTGGCTCATACGTATAAGAGGCATACAAACAACTGGGCGGATCCGTTAGATCAGACATCATATCAACAAACTCCTGTATAAACTGGAGCAATCTATCTAAGGGGTCACTATGGAGTTCTCCTGCTTTTTGTAGCGCTTCCTGCATATGCCCAATATCATCCCTCGCAAATTCTTCAATTAGGGCCTGTGCCAGAGCATTCTTGGTTTTAAAATGATAAAAGAAAGCACCTTTGGTAATACCGGTCCTTTCCAATATCTGGTCTATGCTTGTCCCTGAAAATCCATTTTCAAAAACCAGGGTTTTGGATTCTGCTAAAATTTTATCCCTTGTAGGTTTTCCATCTCTTGCCATGAGCTAAAGATAAAAATTTTTACAAACTAGTTGGTATGTTTAAAATTATTTTATATTTGTACCATCTAGTCTGTATATATAACTTGACATTTTTTAGTAACAATAAAACTTTCATCATGACAAAAACAGTTCAACAAATCGCGCTTTTTAGCACAATGCTTCTTGGTTTGTTATTTAGCACGCCAACGTATGGCGCAAAAGAAAATGAGGATCCAAGAATTCGGATCGAAGGCCAGCAGGTTAAAATCTGGCTGGTAAACACATTGGGATCTAAATTTATGGTTAGGGTCTACAACACTTCCAATGAATTGATTCATTTTAACCGTTTAGGAACAGAAGTTACCTTAGGTAAAATCTTGGACTTTGAAAACTCCAGAAAAGGGTATTATAGAATTATAGTGTCATCAGAAGAGGGAATACTCTTTGACAATAGACTCATGTTGGGCACAAAATAGCCAAACTAGGTCGCTGAAAACCCGACAAAAATGTCGGGTTTTCTGTTTAATTCTCAAATACCAATAAAGAATCTCGGTTTTGGGTCACCACATACAGAGTTCTGCCATTCGTGGTCTTCACTTGCCCCATGACCTTGGCATCGCCGCTGGCAGTAAAACCACTTTTATGGGCGGGGATGGTTGTAAAGCCTCCTTTGCCGTCACCTTTGAGCAGCAGCCCGTTCAGTGCATCTAAACGCCCAATAAAGGTTTCGTTCCCGTAATCGTTGCCAATCAACAGCACATCCAAAAGGTTATCGTGATCCACATCGGTAATGAGCATATCGTTGATGGGGGCCAGTTGGGCCTCATGGGGCAGTGGAACCAATTTAAACCTGCCATTTCCCAAATTTTCAATGTAGCTGCTCTTATCTTGGTTTCCGATGAGTTTTAGCGCACCTTCGCGTTCGGCTTCGGTAAAGATATCGGCTTGGGTGGCCAACCCATACTCTTTATAGAGGTTGAACTTCCCCCTAAAAATAGGACTCTGTTGAAACATATCACCCCAAAAATTCACCGGAAAAGATTCCAAATCGCCTTCGTTGTTCTTAAAATAGGCAAACACGATGGGGTCCATACTGCCATTGCCATCAAAATCCTTTCCTAAAACGGTGACTGGATTTTCCTTACTAGGTTTATAGAAATTATTGGCCCCAATGTTGCCCACGATAAAATCGGTATCGCCATCGCCATCAAAATCGGCCCCGGCGATACTTTCCCACCAACCCAGTTCGTCTTCCAATCCGGTTTCCAAAAGCGGTTTAAAGCCACTTTCATGGTTCATGAAAATGGTAACGGGCATATATTCGCCAACCACGATCAAATCCAAGCGCCCGTCCATATCCACATCGTTCCAAAGCGCATCGGTCACCATACCCGCTTTGGACAGATCAGGAGCCAGTTGTTGGGTCACATTCATCAATTTCCCTCGGTCATTTTTCAATAAAAAGCTTTTATCGGGATAGGGATAGGATCCCATGGGACTTCGTCCGCCCACAAAAAGGTCGGTATAGCCATCGCCATCAAAATCTGCGGTCACCACGGTGGAGCCACTGGAATCAATAGTGGGAATGAGATTTGAAGCCAAGCTGAAATTTCCGTTGCCATCATTCACGAAAAGTCGATCTGTATGTTTGTTGCCCACGGGCATAAACTCATTGCTCCCCGAAACGAGGTACAGGTCCAAATCGCCATCATTTTCCAAATCGAAAAGGGCGACTCCCTCCTCTTCATAGGCCCAATCTTGCGGTTCGCTGAACAGCTTTTGCTGCTCAAAAGTGCCATCGGGGTTTTGAAAAAATACCAAGGGCGAGTAGCCTGTGGAACTTCCCACCACAAAATCATCGGTACCATTGCCATCCAAATCCCCCACGGCCAAACAAGGGCCATTTTGGGTGAGTTTATGGGGAAGCGTTCGCTGCAAATTATAATCGATGACATCTTGTTCTTCGTGTACAAAGTCAAGTCCGTCAATATCCATTTTTTTGGTGAGCAATGTTTTTGTTTTCGGTGGCGAAAATGGAAATGCCAAGTGCCCATCCTCCGAAACTTTGGCATCGGTATAGTTGATGGCCTGTACTTGATCTACAGCTACATTGGACAGTTTTTCCAGTTTTCCATCGGGCCAAAGCACCTCAACGGTTTTTACTTTATCTTGATTTCCCAAACCAAAATGCAGAATTGGTTCCACCGAGGACATATAGCCTCTAGTGATGTAATTTTCAGCATATTGCATGCTATTCTCGGGAAACCGAAGCACCACTTTGGCACCAATGCCCAACGGATTGTTCTTGGGTCCCTGCAATTGAAGTCGGAGAAAATGCTTGTCCGGTTGTTGCTTTAGGGTGTTTTCAAAAACAAAGGCTTCTTCGTTGATGTTGTTCACCACGTAGTCCAAATCGCCATCATTATCTAAATCGGCATAGGCTGCGCCATTGGAAAATGAGGGAATACTGAGGCCCCATTTTTCACTGACATCTTCAAAAGTTAAATCGCCATTATTTCGGTAGGCATAATTGGCAATCTTTACCACTGGGATGGAATCCAAAATTTGGGAAGGGCTGGTAAACGGACCTACTTTCAATCGGAAATCGCCAAAATCCCGGTCGGTAATATCGCGGGGGAAACCGTTGGTGATCAACAAATCACGATTTCCGTCATTGTCCATATCCACTACCAAAGGTGACCAACTCCAATCGGTTTTGTAGATACCGGCCATTAGGCCCATTTCACTGTAAGGTGCATCTGGACCGTTGCCCAAATGCAGCATATTCCGGATGTATTGGTACTCGTAATCCCAACGTTTGTTGAGGGTATAATAAATGTAATTGTGCTCCCCAATGGTGGTCTTCATCCTGAGATTGCTGTCCCCGAGCATGTCCAAAGTGAAAATATCCAAAAACCCATCGTTGTTGAAATCCGAGATATCCGAGCCCATGGAAAAGCGACTCTGGTGCTTTACGTGTTTTTCAATATCATTTCGGAAAGTGCCATCTTTTTGGTTGATGTAGAGAATATCGTTGGTCATGTAATCATTGCTAATGTAGACGTCGGGCCATCCATCCATGTTGATGTCACTTACGGCCACACCCAATCCAAAACCCTCTATGGTGATGCCGGCTTCCATTGTGACATCGGAAAAAGAACCATCGCCATTGTTCCGATAGAAACGATCGTTGCTCAACGCACTGCCGTCCAATACCCTGGGCCGATAATTGGTGGGAATGGCATTCCCCATCTCATCAATAATGACATTATTGAGGATGTAGAGATCTAAATCGCCATCCAAATCATAATCAAAAAAGGTAGCTGCGGTGCAGTTTCCCGTGTCAGCGATGCCGTAGTCTTTGGCCATGTCCTTAAAAGTGGGCACGCCATCCGCATTTACACCTTGGTTAACAAAGAGCATATTTTCCTTTTCATTGGGTTTTACCGATGCGCAAACGTAGAGATCCAGCAGTCCATCATTGTTGATGTCCACAATTACAGCCCCTGTGCTCCACTTGTTCATGGCTTCCACACCCGCTTCAGCAGAAATATCCAAAAACTTGAAGTCCCCTTGGTTCAGGTATAATTTGTTGCCCACTTTAGAGCCTGAAAAAAACACATCTTGATTTCCATCCGCATTAAAATCTCCTACGGCGACGCCAGCACCGTTATAGATAAGTTCTTCGGTGAGGATGTTGAAGGTGTCTGTTTCTTCAATAAAATTGTTAAAGGTGATTCCTGTTTCGGAAGAAGGTTTTAACACAAATAGCGTTTGCTTGTCCTTAGTGCATGAAGTCAGCATGAGTCCCGACCCAGTGGCCATCATCATTA
The DNA here is from genome assembly GCA_030427985.1 of Bacteroidia bacterium. Lineage (GTDB taxonomy): Bacteria > Bacteroidota > Bacteroidia > Flavobacteriales > Flavobacteriaceae > Flagellimonas. The sequence goes on from JAUIBH010000009.1 coordinate 12,367, forward strand.
AAATTACAAAAAAACGTAAACGCATGGTTGGTGGTTTTGGTTATTCACGGAGCCATCTCCTATATATAACAGGGCTTTTTTTCAAAAAAGAGACCAAAAATTCCCGATGAAATACACTAAAGCAACCTCTGAAGCCAAAGAATTCAACTTAAAATACCATTGTGATTCAGCCAGTGACCCCCACATCTTTTTTACTGCTTTTAAACTCACTAGGGCTTATGCCGTATTTTTCCTTGAATATTTTTGAAAAATAGCTTCTGCTGGTAAATCCAATGGAATAGACCACTTCGGAGATGTTCATTTCGGTGGTGTTGATCAGGTCGCGGGCCACTTCCAATCTGGCATGCCGAATGTATTCCGTAACTGTTTTGTTGTAGAGCAATTTAAAGCCCTCTTGCAGTTTGGCCTGGGTAAGTGCTGTTTCGTGGGCTATATCTTCCAAGGAGAAATCTTTGGAGATGTTCTTTTCTATCTTTTTGGCATAATTCCGAATGACCTTCAGTTCGCGTTTCAACAAGGAGGTTTGTGGTCGTTTGTTGGCCATTTCTTTATTGTGCTGCATCATGTGCATGGACAAAATCTGGTACACAAGGCCTTCAATCTGCATAATACGGATCATCCCCTTGGCCTTGACCTTTTTCAGCGCGTTCATCTTATCGGCCATTTTAAGGTTATAGGAGCCAAAGTAGGAGAACACCTTTTCATGGTCGGTATCCAGAAAAACATGATAAAGTTCTTTGTTCAACGTCTCGCCTTGGTTAAGCCGTTTTCGCATAAAGGGTTTCCGCTCCACTTGAATGACACTGATGGAAAGTTTTACATCTTTTGGAAAATACACATGGTTGAACCCACCATCCCTGCTGGTTATGATCACGGATTGGAATTGCTCTAAAATTTTGAGCTCATCCATATCTTGATAGCCAAATTTGTGCCCGCCATAGCCTTCCAAACAATAGTAAAAATTTATGGGATTGTATTTTGAGGCATCCACTACGAGGGTTACCTCATCAAAAAAGGTAATGTCGTACTCCAGCAAACTCACCCCCCAATCAAACGAGGTAAACCGAATGTCGCCTTGCGCCTTGTCATTGGAAACCGATAAGGTATGCTGCCCCCACCTTTCGGTAATCTCGCCGCCAATGGTGTTCTTTATCTGCTCCACTGTTCCAGCCGTATCCTTGGCATCAACGGTAATTGTAATCATACGACAAACGACTAATCTTTATTCATGTTTCTTTAGGCAAAGAACCCTAATCGGATAAAGATAACCTTTGTCTTGAATTGTGCAATCATTAAATCATGGGAAACACCCCATAACTTTTTCAGAACCAAGTTAAAAATTGAACAATATTATGGTATACGCATCACAAATAACTTTTTTTGAGTCAAACTGATTTTCATTTTTAGCATTACTTGTACTTACCATTATTTGATATTATGATTTACAAACTTTCCAATGTAGCAGAGCGGACAGAGGTTGAGGCGGAGTTTGGAGTATATTTCAAATACCCCCATTTATATGCTCCCTGCACCATTATTGATGGGTTCAAGGAAACCAATGTTTGCGTGGTTACCATGCAGGACAGGCACAAAATCTCATTTGCTATTTGGGGGCTTATGCCCCAAGACTTCAAAGAAGATTGGTACAACTTTCAAAACAATGCCAATACTTTGAACGTGCAACTTCAAGATTTGGAAAAAGTGGCATGGATGAAAGAATCCTTTGTAAAGCGAAGATGTCTGATCATTGTTTCGGGTTTTTATACCCACTTGCTCAAAAACGGAAAAACATATACCTATTACATAACCCTTCAAACCGAAAAACCTTTTTACTTGGCCGGGGTATATAATGTACTGGAAGATGGATTTCAATGTTGTGCCCTTATCACCACCAATACCAACACCTTTGTATCCAGTTATCACGACATCAGCAATCAGGCCCCCATCATCATACCCAAAAGCCAAGCAACATCTTGGTTATCAAATGACTTGGACAATAGTTCCTTAAGAAAATTTATCGATAACCCTCCAGAAGTTAAACTCAAAGCCAATCTCATGGCCAAGGAGTTTTTCAAAAATACAATCTCCAGTGGCTCTATCTTGCATCCCGATTTTTTAGAAAATTAATCGCTACGCACCACATACCTCATACAACTGTTATTTTATCGCTTATGGATTAACATAAAATTGGATAGGAGCAAGGTTTCAACCAAAATCCTCCCAAATTTGTAATGTGCTGATTAAGAGCTAGTCAGACAACAACCAAAAACTATAGATATGTTACGTTGGACAGTCACCTTTATCATTTTGGCCATCATTGCCGGAATATTCGGTTTTGGAGGAATTTCTGCTGGTGCGGCCAGTATTGCCAAAATCTTATTTTTCATTTTTATCGTATTATTTATAATATCTCTGATAACAGGAAGAAAAAAACTATAAACAATCACTAATTATTAACTAAAATTTGGAACACATGAAAAAATCGATTAGCACATTAATGTTACTGCTTCTTTTTGCCGCCAGTGCGAGCTTGAGCAGTTGCAGGGAAACCAAAGAAAGTAAAGCTGAAGAAGCCGTAGAAGATGTTAAGGATGGCATTGAGGAAGTTGGCGATGGAATTGAAGATGCCGCCGATGATGTTGGCGATGAGATTGAGGACATGACGGATGACCAATAACATCCTTTTGTGAAGGACCAAATCTGAACTCTGGGCAGTTACATGTCCAGAGTTTTTTTATGGATAAAACTGTGGTGTTTTAGTTTTTACGTAGTAGTTTAGAATGCATCTAACTGAACCCGCCGTATTGAAGACCTTACTTATAATAGCGTACATTGTCCTTTCGGTTTGGTCCATCGGTTCCATCATTTATCACGGAAGACGTCCCTCCCGATCCATTGGTTGGGTGCTAGCCATTGTGGTCTTGCCCTTTGTTGGAGTGATTCTTTACTATCTTTTTGGTATAAATCGGCGCAAGTTCAAATTTTTCAACACCAAGGAATTTAAACAACGTAAACGCTTTTCCTATGGAAATGCCCCAACTTCCAATCAATTCAAAGCCAATTTTGATTTGGACATACGCAAAAAGCGATTGAACCAACTCATCAATGCCAATTCCAACACCTTGGCCACTGGCGGCAATGCCATAACGGTGCTGCAAGATGGCGGTGAAACCTTCAACACACTGTTCAAGGCTATGGGAGAAGCCCAAAGCTTTATTCATGTACAATACTACATTTTGGAACGGGGCAACCTTTTTGAGAAAATGTTGGAACTCTTTCAAAAGAAAATATCCGAAGGTGTGGAAGTGCGCATTATCTATGATTCCTTTGGAAGTTACAGTTTACGGGGCAGGCCTAAAAAAAGATTTCAGGAAATCGGGGTCAAAATCCATCCCATAATGCCCATCAGGCTAAAAAATCTTTTGTTTTACCTCAATTTTAGGAACCACAGAAAAATTGTGGTCATAGACAACAAAGTGGCCTTTACGGGCGGGGTGAACATTTCAGACAAATACATTAAACACGATAGTGAACTGGGCAAATGGAAGGATACGCATTTAAAGTTGGAGGGACCCATTGTAAACGACCTACACCAAGTTTTTCTCAAGGATTATTTTTTTGCCAGTAAAAAGGAAAATTTCAGCATAGAAGACTACTTATTCGAACAATCAAAATGTGGAGAAGTGCACGCCCAAGTAGTGGCGGGCGGACCAGATTCCACCTATCCTACCATTATGCAACAATACATTGGTATGGTTAATCAGGCCCAAAAGTCCATTTGTATTGCAAATCCTTATTTTTTACCGGGCGAAGCATTTTTTCAGGCCCTAAAAGTGATTGCCCTCCAAGGGGTTGAAATCCGTCTGCTGATCCCTAAAAAATCGGATTCCCTAGCGGCCATGTTTGCCATGTTCTCCCAATTTGAAGAGCTCTTGGGTGTTGGTGTTAAAATTTTTCTGCGGAAAGATTTTTCCCATGCCAAAATCCTACTTGTTGACGATGACCTGGCCTCCATTGGTTCGGGTAATTTTGACATTAGAAGTTTTGAACTCAATTATGAGGCCAATATCCTCATTTATGATGAGGCCATTACGCAAGAAATGAAAAACGAGTTCAACAGCATCTGTGAAAAAGCCGAACAAATTTCCTTGGAAGAATTCAAGAATCGCCCCAGATGGAAAAAATTCATGGAGGGCCTTTCTAAATTTTTTAAGCCCATCCTCTAACACATTCGTACATTTTTTGCGGCAAACATTATTTGTTTTGAGACAACTCAAAATAACGTTTAACCTAACTTTGGTGCAAAACAATGTTATTATGAGAACTATAGTAAGTATTCTTTTTGTATTGGCAACAATGGGCCTTAGCGCACAGAGTATTTCCAAAAATGCTTTGGGTATACGCGTTGGCGACAATGATGGTTTTGGAGGTGAGATTTCCTACCAACGCTATTTGCATGAGAACAACCGATTGGAATTTGACCTTGGTTGGAGGGATTCCAACAACGTAGATGCTTTTAAATTGGTTGGACTGTACCAATGGGTCATGCCCATTGATGGTGGTTTTAACTGGTACGTTGGTGCCGGTGGCGGAATAGGATCCTTTGATGCCGGTGATAATGACGGTACTTTTCTTCTTGTAGCAGGAGATATTGGTATAGAGTACGATTTTGAGATACCATTGCTTATTTCTTTGGATATGCGACCAGAACTTGGATTTAACGATAGTTATTCTGATGATCTAGATCTGGATATTGCCCTGGGTCTCCGATATCAGTTTTAATAAACACTACATCACATAAAAGGGCAAATGTAGATTTGCCCTTTTTTTATCCCTTTTCATCTTGAAGAAGATCATCAAAAAAATTACAATACTCCTTTTATTCCTATTAATCACTCATATTATTTTGTCCAAACCCAAAAAAGTCATTCCAGAAAATATAAAGCCCGAGGTTGAAGTAGCCTTAAGGCACTTCCCTGAACTCAAGCACATTCCCATAGAGTTCAAGTTTAAAAAGAACATTAAAAAATCTGTGATGCAGGCCCAGCCTACCTTTAAAGACATCTTTAAGGCCAAAGAAAATAGAAGCTATAAGATATTGATCAGTGAAAAGTTTAAAATTACTGGCGAGGAATACCGAACCACCAATGTTCCCAAAGACGTCCTTATAGGATGGATTGGCCACGAACTGGGGCATGTCATGGATTACCAAAACCGGAGCAGTCTCAATCTGGTTGCATTTGGATTCAGGTATGCCTTTTTAAAGGAATATGTAAAAAAAGCGGAAAGAGCTGCCGATTCTTTTGCGGTTTTACGCGGCATGGCCGATTACATCATCAAAACCAAGCAATTCATTCTTGAAAATGCCAAAATTGACCCGCTCTATAAAGAACGAATCAAAGAATATTATCTGTCACCAGACGAAATCATGGAAATGGTGAAAGAAAAGGAAGAAGCTATTCAAGAGTAGGTACTATCCCGTTTTTTCCGATACAAAATCTTCCCATTCGGCAAATTTTTCTTCACCCATCACGCGCTCCATTTTTACCTGTCCGCCTTTCTTTTTATTGGCGCCGCTCCACTCCGCAAATAGGTTCTGGGAGACAAAATTTACCTTAACTCCTTCCAAAGCTTTGCTTCGGGCCACTTTATAGTTTTTATTGGCACTTTTGAGATAGTCATCCAAAACTTTGGCCGTTTTGTCTGAATCAACCATACTGTCCGACCCCAAATACCACGTGTGGTAGAAGCCATCATCAAAACGTTTTGCACACAGCGTGTATTCCGGAATTTTAACATCCAGTTCCTCCTCCAAATGTTTTACGGCATTGTTCAGTTTATTCACCGAAAGCTGAGATCCAACAGTGTTCAAAAAGAATTTTGTTCTTCCGGTAATCTTAACTTCCGCACGTTTTACATCGGTAAATTCAATCGTATCTCCAATAATATAGCGCCAAGCTCCCGCAACGGTTGATATGATCAGCACATAATCCTCGCCTTCCTCCACTTGATCCAAAGTCATGGACGGAGCATCATCGGTGAGTGAGCCATCTTGGTTGATGTATTCCGGTTTAAACGGAACAAACTCAAAATAGATTCCGTTGTCGGTAATCAATCGCATAGCGGTGGTATCCGGCCTATCCTGAAAGGCCAAAAACCCCTCTGATGCCAAATAGGTGTCTATAATCTGGATGGGTTTTCCCAAGAGCGCATTGAAACTCTTCTCATAAGGGTCGAACGCTACACCACCTGAAGTATACACCTGCAGATTGGGCCAGATTTCGTGAATATGCTCCAATTCATGGTATTCAATCACTTTTTTGAGCATCAATTCCATCCAAGAAGGAATTCCGCTCAAAGCACCAATGTCCCAGTTTTTGGCTTCCTTGGCAATTTTAAGGACGCGATGGTCCCAATCATCAATCTGGGCTATCTCATCACCCGGCTTGTAGTATTTTTTAAACCAAAATGGGATGTTGCTTGCGCTGATGCCACTGATTTCGCCTTCTTTGCGCCCATTGTGTTCTTCCAAATCGGTGGAACTGCCCAACATCATGATTTCTTTTTCAAAAAATTCAGCGGGCAAGTCAAAATTACTGAGTGCATAAATCTGTTTTATGCCCGCACCTTTAATGGAAGACAGCATATCCTTGGTTACAGGTATCCGTTTGGATTTCTTTCCTGTGGTTCCTGAACTCAATGCAAAAAAATCAGGATTTCCCGGCCAGGTTACATTGGGTTCACCTTTAATGGTTTTGTACCACCATTCTTTGGAGATTTTTTTGTAATCGAAAAAGGGAACAGATTGAGCAAAGGTCTTGGCCCTGTCTTTGGAAGACAAAATCGCTTCAAAATCGAAGTGTTTTCCAAATTGGGTGTCTTTGGCCTGGGAGAGCAAGTTCTGCAGCTCGTTTTTTTGTTCTTCAATAGGGTTTCGTTCCAAACTCAATGAACCCCTTGCTTCTATAAAACCCTTTATGATGTTCCCAATGATTGCCATTTCAATTCAACGTTTTAAATTTATTTCATAAATGTACTTCTCTGGCCCTTTGAAGCTTTACTCAATTCATTTTTTGATTGACTTGATTCAATAATCATGCGTCTTGCATCAAAAACAGCAGCTCCCTTAGATATTTTTCCTACATTTAGAATCAGCAGCAAATAATCTTCCACCATATCCAAACTCATAGCAGATGAAAAAATATGGTGCTTTTTTTACCATCTTTATTATTTCCCTCCAGTTTTTGCATGCCCAAAATTTCCTTTCGGGAACACTATTGGATGCCGATACAAAAGAACCTGTTGACTATGTGAACATTGGCGTTGTTGATCAGGCCAAGGGCACCGTATCATCGGATGATGGAACCTTTATGCTTAAGCTGGAAGATGGCGACATCAATACCATAAATACCGTCCAATTTTCAAGAATAGGGTACGAAACCCTCACTTTTACCACTAAAGAACTGTACCAACACCTTCAGGAAAATCCCCATATTCTCATAAAGGAATCCTTTTATGAGTTGGAGGGCGTTACGCTTAATCTAAAAAATGCGAAAAAAAATAGAGTAGGCTATGTTAGCAACGACAAGGAAAACTTTGCATTTTGGAACGATAGTCTTGCACTAGGCGGTGAACACGCTTCAAAAATCCGTATCAAGGATGGCCCCTTAAAATTGGAGGACATGTCGTTCAATGTAATTGCAAGTATTTCAGACAGTATTTTGGTGCGAGTAAACATTTACGAAATAGGAAGAGGAGGGCTGCCCGGCAAGAACATATCCAACCACAACATTCTCCACACTATTAAAGGGAAACGAGGAAGGGTAACCATAGACCTTTCCCCATACAACATTGTTGTAAAAGACCATTTTATTGCCAGTTTGGAACTTCTTAAAATTTATGGGGGAAAAGTGGGTATTCTCATTTCTTCTTTTGATGACGGCGCCCGATCGTATTCCAGATTGATTAGTCAGGATAGCTGGAAAAGAATCCGAAAAGGCACTACCATTGCGTTCAGTTTAAACACTTCACTTTTGGAAGATGACCAATACATAGATGTTGTTGATTCTCAAAACAAGTTGCGCGACAAACCTGAACAAATTACCCTATTATGGGACACTTCCTACTCCATGAAAGGCAAAAATCTTGAGAAGGAACTGGCATTTTTAGATGATTACTTTGCTTACCTCAACCATGTTGGTGTTGAATTGAAATTGTTCGGCCATGCGCTTTCCACAGAAAGATTTACCGTTGAAAATGGCAATTGGCAAGCGCTTAAAAAACGATTACTTGAAATTCCCTATGATGGTGCGGGCAAGCTTGAAGTACTCCAGGGACTACAACCAGATAATCATACCTTACTTTTTACCGATGGAAAAGGGTTTCCTGAGAATATTGATGAGAATTGGAGGGCCACAGTTTTTACAATCAACAGTAAGACAGATGCTAACCACGAATTGTTGAAATCCATTGCCGAAGGCTCTGAGGCCAACTACATAAATCTGGACAAAATTGATGATCAAGAACTGGCGTTGGACTACACCAAAAAACATATCGTTGATAATTTGGAGTACACCTCTTCAATTTCAAATGTCAATGCGCTTCGAGAAATAAAAGGAACGGTTACTGATTTTGATGACCCGCTTCCCAATGTTACCATCAAGGTCAAGGGAACGGATAGAACGGTAAGGACCAATACTAAAGGAAACTTTTCCATTTCGGCAAAAAATGGTGACATTTTGGAATTCACTTATCCGGGAAGGGAAAGTACAGAATCCGTGGTGAACACCAACACGGACCGACTCAGCATCACCATGCCCATGGGCGTAAAAGTGTTGGACGAAGTGGTCTTGGAAGAATATCGTAAAGTCAACGCCATTAAAGGTGCTGATCCCCGAAAGACCGATATAGCAACAAATTTTGGAACCATAGATGTTGAGCGAACCGGTTTTGCCATAAAGCAGATTCAAAATGATAAAATAAGCTCTATCCACCGGGACATCTCGGACGCCTTAAAAGGGAAATTTCCAGGAATTCGTGTTTTTGGGGACGGAGAAAATGCCCGAATCGCATTGAGGGGTGGTGAAATTATAAAATCATATGCCGCTTGGGATGTTGACGGTCTTGTATATCCCCCGAACAACCCGCCGTTACACATTAATGTTTTAAACGTTAAGAGCGTAACCATTATGCCGGGTAGTTGGGCCGCCGCTCGGTATGGTCGGATTGCTTGGGGTGGAATTATTATCGTTAAAACAATCAATCAGTCTTTTGAGCAAGAAGCTACAAATAGAGATTCCAAATGGGATTCTTTGCGGTCTAATGACATCTACAAGAACGATGCAGTTCTTTTGGAGCAAACCCAAGGCAGTCTCCCTAGATATATCCAATGGATATCAGGAGCCGAATCGTTGAATGAAGCTTACGAGACTTATTTGGAACAAAGAAAATTATTTGGACATCTGCCTCATTTTTATGCTGATGTTTATGCATTCTTTCTCCAAAAATGGGACAACAAAAATGTAGCCGAAAAAATTCTTTCCAATATCGAAGAGATTTTTTCCGAAGATGCCAACGCTTTGCGGTTGCTTGCCTTTTACCTTGATGAAAATGGTTTGTTCGAGGAATCCCATATCATCTATGCCAAAATATATGGCATGTTCCCTTCGCAAGCCCAGAGTTTAAGGGACTTGGCACACAGTCATGTTACTCTGGGGGAAGTACAAGAAGGTTGGTCGCTGTATAAAAAGTACTTGCTCGGCATAAGTGGTGAACTGGATGCGGAAGGTATTGACAAAATTATACGGGACGAAGCCATAACCTTGGCCAATCGGTATCGTTCAGAAATTGATTTGGACTTACCCCCCACTGAAGATGAAATCGACGACATGGAGATTTTGGTTGAATGGAACAATCCCAATACCGAATTTGAACTGCAGTTTGTGGGACCAACAGGGCATTATTTTACGTGGAAGCATACCAAAGAGGCCAACCCAAGTTTAATCTCGGACGAAATCTTTAAAGGATATTTCTCCAACAGTTTCCAGATTAATGACCTAGAACAAGGTGAATGGCTGTTGAATGTAAAATATTTGGGAAACCAAACCAACTTTCCATCCTTTCTAAAAGCAACCCTAAAAAACAATTTAAACGGCACAGAAACCATAAAGGTCCTTCGACTACAGCAAAAGGGTGTAAATTTTCAGTTTTTAAAATTGACACCAGATAAGGTTTCCGATTTTGAATGAAATAAGCTCCGAAACTTTTTTCTCCAAATGGTCTCAGTGGTCGTTTTTAACATCCACATTCTTAATGTTTTCATAAATATGAAAATTGAATCGCTCCATAGACATAAAGTATTATACGAACTCTTATATTTAGCCAATCTAGATTAATTTTAAAATAAAAATGACACAAGATCTACTGTCAAAAGCCGAAGAGTTCGAGAACAGGTCACTGAGCCATATGTCCACAAGCGATAGGGTTGAAGCGTCGAGAGAAGCCAAAAAGCTCATCCTATCCATCAATGAAATCTATAAAAAGACCAAGGATTCCAAATTAATGGAGACCATGAAGAGTCTCACCGAGAAAAAGCGAAAAATAGAAAAGCGCCTCAAGGGAAAGCCTTTGGTTTAAGACCGAACGCTCTCCACTATTTAAATCGCATCCAAAATCCTTCCCCAACATCTTTCTTGCCCCTATACCGTAATTGTTTGATTGGCAGACAAAACAATATGTATTTGCCTGTTGCCATCCTAGCCTATTTTTGCCCTAAAAAAACAGTTTTTCCATTTACATAGCAATTACTACCAATTATATCCTATTTCCTGCAACGAATAAAAATATGGATTGTTGACCCATTGTTTTGAGTAATTTCGATGAAAAGAAACACTCTCAATTAAAACAACTCGTAAACAAAATGAACACTGTAGAAACTAAGTTGGGCTACCTCTTTTGGTATTTTGTAATTGCCCTCTCCGTTTGCTCCCTTATCAATAGTCTTTACCTGTATATCTCTTAAGCTATATAAACACCAACATCATCAATCAAAATTCTTCAGTAGTAAATAAGTCTCTTATGTATAAAGGCGCCCATAACAAGGCGTCTTTTTTTTGCACTAACACCTTAATTGATTCTAAGGTCAAAATTTTATTGGCTTATCTTTGGTTTAGATCTATTACCAATGCGAGTTGCACTGCTTTTATTTCTCTTTTTCACATTGGGCCTGGTCTCATGTGCCCAACAGTCCATCCCAAAGGTTCTGGAGGAACTCAATGACGGTACGGTTGACTATATTTCTGTAGATGCGTTACAAAATATGGAAGCCCCCTTTATTTTGGATGCCCGTGAAAAAGAAGAATTTCAGGTAAGCCATTTGCAGCATGCCATTTGGGTAGGATACGATGAATTTGACATTACCAAAGTATTGCAACAACTGCCCAACAAGGATAAACCTGTAGTTGTGTATTGTTCTATAGGGGTTCGTTCCGAAGATATTGGCGAGCAATTACTAAATGCCGGGTACACTAACGTTAAAAACCTGTACGGGGGCATATTTGAATGGAAAAAAGAGGGGCATGCCGTTTATGATGAAAATCAACAAGAAACCGAAAAGGTACATGCCTACAGCAAATATTGGGGTCGTTTTTTAACCAAAGCAGATAAGGTATACAACCAATAGATTTCCGCTCCGCCCAATATGGTTATCGAATAAAAGCAAATGCACACAATTTTTTGGTAAAATATATGTTAAGTCTTTGTGTTTCTGTTGTTTTTTCTTACAGTTATTCTTGCAGATGAATAATTGATCTCTATTTAGAGAATTGGTATGTTGATGAAATCCATAAAAAAAGAGTTGATACTTCCCGTTGTGGTATTTGTAGTTTTTATGACCACGGTGTCCATTTTATGGAACAATTCATTAAAAACGCAAAAATCCTCCTTCATTCAAGAAATCCGCAACACCGGTAATCTTCGTGCCCAAGAATTCTTCTCTTCCGTTAGGTACAATGTTAAATCACTTGAAAACCTAAAACAACGTATTGAAATGACCGATGGGTCGTATTTTCAATATTGGGAGCAGGATGCCAAGCTTATTTTGGAACAGAACCCATCTTTTAAATTTGTGGAATGGGTAGATAGTCTCATGGTCATAAGGGTAGTGACCCCTTTAAAAGGAAACGAAGCTGCCATTGGCCTAGATTTATCCACACATCCAAGGAGTACAGAATGGAGAAGGCATATGGCCAATGCTTCTACCAATATCTCTTCATGGACAGAACTACACCAAGGGGGAAATGCCTTTTTGGTAGATGTGCCCGTTTTCTTTAAAGGAAGGTTCCAAGGGTCTATCACAGCCGGGATGGATTTTACCAACCCCTTCAACGAACTGTCTTCCAACCTAGGTACATATGCCATTGAAATACAGGATGAGAACGGCACTGTTTTTTATGCAAAGAACAATTCCACCGAAGATGCCATTGCCAACGAGTATGTATTCACCACTTCTTGGGAGGTAGATCCACTTGACAAACGGGAATGGACGTTTAAATTGATGCCTTCAGGTTCAGATTTTATGGTGGCAAGACAAAAAGACACCTATATTTTGCTGATTTTTGGAACATTAATGGCATTGCTCACCAGTTCGCTTATTTATTTCTATCAGTCCTCGCGAAAAAAGAACATCCGCCTGAGCTATGTCAATGATAAGCTTAAAGATCTCAACAAATCTTTGAAAAAAGAAAGGCTGAAAGCTGAAAAATCATCCTTGGCCAAAACCGAGTTCATTTCCAACATGAGCCACGAGATACGAACCCCTTTAAATGCCATTATCGGTTTTATTGAAGTTTTAAAGCTTTCCAAATTACAAGGTTCCCTGCAAGAATATCTTTCATTGATGGATATCTCCTCAAAAAAATTGCTCATTCTAGTAAACGATATTCTGGAAATTGACAAAATAGAATCTGGAAAGGTCAGCTTTAGGGAAGACATTTTTTCCCCGTTGGAAGAATTAAAGAATGTCATCAGCATTTATAGGCCCAATGCCGAAGAGAAGGGACTCCATATTCAACTTGATTCGCAGCATGAAAATGACCACAGCGTAAAAGGTGATGTTGGGAAATATGGGCAGATCATTACCAATATTATTAGAAATTCCCTCAAGTTCACAGAAAATGGAGAAATAAGGGTTTTCTATCGTGAAGAAGTAAGGAAAGAAAACTTGGCCATTGAAATTATTGTCAAGGATTCAGGAATAGGGATCCCAAAAAACAAATTGAAAACCATTTTTGACCGGTTTACCCAAATAGATACCGGCAAAGCAAAAAGACATGAGGGCAGTGGTCTTGGGCTCTACATTACCCGTAGGCTGGTGGAACTTTTGGGCGGAAAGATTTCTGTGGACAGCGAGATAAATATTGGTACCGAATTTTGCCTAAACCTGGAGTTCCCCATTGCAGAAGTAAAACAAGATTCCAGTTTGCCTTCTGCGGAACAAATAGACCTTAGCGGTTGTAAGGTTTTGATTGTGGACGATAACCGGGTGAATGTCATTGTACTTAAAATGAGTTTGGAAAAATTGGGCATAAAAGCCGAATCGGTATGCAATGGATTACAAGCCGTGGAAGCCGTGGCCCAAAACGACTATGACCTTGTCTTTATGGACATTCACATGCCCAATATGGATGGGTTTCAAGCAACCAAGGAAATCAGGAAAGTCAATGAAGGCATCGCCATTATTGGTCTTTCGGCTGACGTGACCAAAGAGGCCATTGATGAAGCCAAAGGTGTGGGCATGAACGATTACCTCACCAAACCCATTTCTTTTGATAAGCTTCGCACTATTTTGCCCGTTTATCTTATTAAAGTTTCCTAAATCAAAAAATCGGTTTAAAAATAAACGTGGTTTTGCCAGCTCCTAGACCCTTTATGGTATCTTTGAACGTATGGACAAAAACCTACTTTTAATCCTTACCCGAAACCCTGAACTCGGCAAGTGCAAGACCCGATTGGCAAAAAAAATCGGGGATGTTGCAGCTTTGGACATTTACAAATTCTTACTGGACCATACCGTTTCGTTCACCAAGAACCTTAATGTGGAAAAATGGGTGTACTACTCAGAAGAAATTTGGGAAAATGATATTTGGGACAACAAGTACTATCAAAAAAAACTTCAGGTAGGCACTGACTTAGGCGAACGGATGTTGAATGCCTTTCAAGAAGGGTTCAATTCCGGTTTTGAAAAAATCATTATTATTGGCAGCGATATGTACCACCTTTCCCAAGCCGATATGGAAGAGGCTTTTTTGCGACTCAATGAACACGATTATGTAGTGGGTCCAGCAGAAGATGGTGGATATTATCTGTTGGGCATGAAATCCCTTAATAAGAAAGCTTTCCAAAACAAATCGTGGGGTACTGATACCGTTTTGTCCGATACCTTGAAGGATTTGGAATCTGGAAGCATTTTTATGCTTCCCGTGAAGAACGATGTAGATTACTACGAAGACATTAAAAACATTGAGGCTTTCCAGCCTTTTTTAAAACACATAAAGAATGACCCAAGCACAACTTGATGAATCCGTTGATCACTTAAAAAAAAGAGGGTTTGATGCCCCCGAAATTGGTATCGTCCTCGGTACCGGGCTAGGACAATTGGTGGACAATATTGAAGACCCCATCGAGGCGCACTACAACCATATCCCCTATTTTCCATTGGCCACGGTAGAATTTCACACTGGAAAACTGATCTACGGAACCATTGCCGGAAAAAAAACTGTGGTCATGCAAGGCCGTTTTCATTTATATGAAGGGTACGACTTTTTGGACATCACCTATCCCATTCGGGTGATGCACCAATTGGGTATTCAAAAATTGTTTGTCTCCAACGCCGCCGGTGCCATTAACCTCAACTTTAAAAAAGGGGACATTATGCTCATTGAGGACCACATCAACCTTCAAGGTGGTTCTCCATTGGCCTTTAAAGGCGTATCTGAATTTGGGGACCGCTTTGTGGACATGAGTGAACCCTATGATCTGGATATGCGGAAAAAAATAGAGGCCATCGCTCAAAAAGAAGGCATTTCGCTCCAAAAAGGGGTGTATGCCTCGGTTGTTGGCCCACAATTGGAGACCAAGGCCGAATATCGGATGCTGAAAACCCTTGGCGCTGATGCCGTTGGAATGAGTACTGTCCCAGAAGTAATTGTTGCCAATCATTTACGACTACCCATTGTGGCCGTATCCGTTTTAACCGATGAATGCGACCCCAATAACCTGGAGCCCGTGAATATTCAAGAAATATTGGCCATTGCCAACAAGACCGAGCCCAAAATGATTCAATTGTTCAAAGAACTAATTCAACAACTATGAGCTATTTAAATGCCACCCAAGACCTCTACAAAGAGGCGGCCCTTACCCCAGATGTGGGACTTTGCTGCACCACCAATCCCATTTGGCAATTCCCAGGGCTTTCCATCCCCAAGATCATGCAAGAAATGAACTATGGCTGCGGAAGTACGGTCTCCGCACAGGATTTGGTGAACAACCCAAAAATTCTCTATGTAGGTGTAGGTGGTGGAATGGAATTGTTGCAATTTTCCTATTTCTCCAGACAACAAGGCGGTGTCACCGGAGTGGATTCGGTTGACGAGATGTTGGAAGCTTCCCGAAAAAACTTCAAAGTTGCTGAAGAAGAAAACGATTGGTTCAAAAGTGACTATGTGAATTTGGTAAAGGGCGATGCGCTCAACCTTCCCGTTGCCGATGAAAGTATTGACGTGGCTGCCCAAAACTGCCTCTTCAACATCTTTAAAATGGAAGATTTGAAGAAAGCCGTAGCTGAGATGTACCGAGTGTTAAAACCTCACGGTCGTTTAGTGATGAGCGACCCCATCTGCGAACAACCCATGAACGATGCGCTTCGCAACGATGACCGACTAAGAGCGCAATGTCTCAGTGGCAGTATTCCACTAAAAGATTACGTAAAAGTGCTGACCGATGCTGGATTTGGCACCATTGAAATTAGAGGGAGAAGGTCATATCGGGTTTTGTCGCCCAACCATTACCCAACAGACGAACTCATTTATATTGAATCCATTGAAATTGCGGCCATAAAAGACCCCATGCCTGAGGATGGTCCTTGCATGTTTACTGGAAAAACAGCCATCTATTATGGTGATGAGGAATATTTTGATGATGGCAAGGGTCATGTCATGTACCAAAATCAACCCTTGGCTGTATGCGATAAAACGGCAGCTGCTTTGGCGAATGCCTCAGATGAAATTCACGTGAGCGAAAGCACGTGGCACTATAATGGTGGTGGTTGCTGCTAAGCATTCAAAAAAATCATATGAACATTGTCCTACATCTTTTACTTAGCGTGTTTCTGCTTTCCTGTAATGGCAAGAAAGAAAGGGCTGTAGTTGATTATCAAATTAGCACCTCCAAACCTTCCCATGCGGTTTGGAACACGCTTTTGAAAAATCATATGGATGAAAATGGGAATGTGAACTATACAGATTTCAAGCAGAATGGTGCACAACTTGACAATTATTTAAGTCATTTGGCACAACACCCCCCTAATTCAAGATGGTCCAAAGAAGATTCATTAGCGTATTACATCAACCTCTATAATGCGGCCACGGTCAAACTGATTGTGGACCACTACCCCGTAGAAAGCATCAAGGACATTCCGAATAGATGGAACAAAAAATGGATAGACGTTGGAAAAAACATCCTATCCTTGAATTACATTGAACACAAAATACTGCGCAAAATGAACGAACCACGAATCCATTTTGCCATCAATTGTGCCTCGTATTCCTGTCCTAAATTATTGAATGAAGCCTTTGTTGCTGAAAACATGGAAGAACAACTTACCAAAGTGGCCATTGATTTTGTGAACGACCCCACAAAAAATCGCTTTGAAAACGGAGAAGCCCAACTGTCCAAAATATTCAAATGGTACAAAAGTGATTTTACAGAGGACACCTCACTTTTGGGGTACATCAATCAATCTTTGAAAAATTCCATTAGCAATGATGCCGATGTCGAATATTTAGATTATGATTGGGGCTTAAATGATGCCAAGTAAAAATCATTCCATAAGCATAATTATTCCTGTGCTCAATGAAGAGCTTTGCATAGGAAAGTTGCTCAATCACCTTAAACAGACTTCAACACCTTCCAATACCATAGAAATTATCTGTGTGGATGGGGGAAGTACCGACAAAACAATAGAAATTGCTACGCAACAGGGTGCAAAAGTATTTCAATCCGAAAAAGGTAGGGCCAAACAAATGAACCTGGGTGCTGAACATGCCATAGGAGACGTACTTTATTTTTTACATGCCGATACGTTTCCACCGCACAATTTTGACCGATATATTCTGGAAGCTGTTGAAAATGGGGTTTCAGCGGGTTGCTTTCGTATGAAATTTGACACCCAAAATCTTTTTTTGCGCTTCTTTGCTTGGTTTTCCAGAGTGAATCTTCTTATTTGTCGAGGTGGTGACCAATCCTTGTTCGTGGAACGCGACCTCTTTTTAAAAAGTAAAGGATTCAACGAGGCTTATCCTATTTACGAAGACACAGAATTTATAGAGCGACTGTACAAAAAAACCAAATTCAAGGTATTACCAATCCCAGTAATCACCTCAGCACGGAAATATCAGGAAGTAGGCACCTTGAAACTTCAATTCCATTTTGCCGTTATCCATCTAAAAAAATATTTGGGAGCCGGTCCAGAAGAGCTGTATCGCTATTATAAAAAGTTTGTTTGCTCCTGAAAAGTTTATTGCTCAATAATGTCCAAATCGGCAAAATCGTTCATAATGCCATTGGTCAGCAAATTGGCAAGTAGTTTTTTATTAGGACGTACAGAAATTTTTTCTTCTGCTGATTTTGGCGCATCGTTGTCCAAGGTAAGCAAACTTACCGCTGGAAGCGTGTTTTTGGCTAAGTACAGGCTATTACTGTCCTCAAATATCATGTTGTTATTCTCTGGGGAACGGGACACACTGTTCTTTTTGAACACATTTTGGATATTTTCTGCCAACCGCTGCCCTTCCTCGCTTTTGTTGTAGTGGTAAACGGCCAGGTTCATGTTGCCTTTTCCCGTAACGGCATTGGCCCGTATGACCAATACGCGTTGGTATTTCCCACTGTTTTGAAGGTAACGCTTGTTGATGGCATCAATATACGTGTCCATATTTTGGGTTTGGGAAAGCCCAGCTTCATTCCCTGCTTCAATTTCTGGAACATCGTTGCCCATGATGTACACCTTCGCCCCATGGACCATGAGTTCCGATGCCAAATTTTGGGTGGTTTCCCTTACAAACCCATTATCTTGATGCGCATCATTTTCCACAATCAGATAATAGACCGCATCTTTGAGTTTATCACTTTTAAGGGACATGTTGGCCAATTCTTCATCAAAAATGGGTTCTTCCGTTCCATTGTCTCCCAGAATCTGCACCCCCGTTTTCTTAAAAGAATCCGTTGCCTTTGGAATTTGATAGGCCACACCAACCTGTAGAAAGCTACCATCCTTAATTTTTCCTTCATTCAGTTTGAGGAATTCCGCATAGTGTTTTACTGGGTCAAGCCCCTGTTTTCTGAGAAGGGAAAAGATACCATCGCCCTGTTCAGCAATGACCGTATCGGGAAGGTCTTGAGCGAAAATAAATGAGCACGTGCATACCCAAAACAAGAGGGATGGGAAAAATTTCATCAGGTTCAGTTTATAATTGGGAGGTGCATTACAAATATGGCAAAAATCATCTTTGCCAAAACCTGATGAGGCCAAAAAGTTTCAACAATCGGTATTGATAACCTTAAAGTTTTGATTTCTTAACTTGGGCGTAGTGCTCCCGAATTACGGATTCTGCCGGTTTATTTTGAGGGGTAAACCTGTTATCGGCGTAGCCGCCTGCCCGATCATGGTGTATGAACCATTTCCATACAAAACCACCCGCAAACCAATCCTCATTCCAAAACTCATCAAAAATGACCTGGGTGGCATCTGCTTGGGCCTTTAAATTGATTTTTTCCTGGATACGGTCCACCAACCAAGGTTTTTTTCCTGTATAATCCATGCTTCTGTATCCAAACTCGGTAAATAACATGGGTTTGTTGAGTTCTTCTGAAAGGTGCTTCAATTTCGTTTTCCATGGCTGCCATCCAGCCGTTAAGGTTTCCACCGTTGGGTTTTGTTTTTCACACAAGGGGAAATAGGCGTTCACCCCAATATAATCCAATTGGTCCCAAAAAGGGGTTCGGGCATATTCATCCCAATTGGCGGCATAAGTCACTTTTCCATGGTAGACTTGTCTTACTTTCCCAATAAGATTGTTCCAAAATTCAGGTCTATGCTTAATAAACTCATCCCATTCCGTACCAATACAGTACACGCTGCATTGGGTTTCTTCGGCCAATTTTGCATAGGTGAGGATAAAGTCTTCGTACGATTTTTCAAAAATGCTCCAATCCTCTTCGGATGGCAAGACCATATCGCCAGTAAATTCGCCACGCCGAATCCAGATTTGGGGTTTCAGCATCACTTGCACCCCATTCTTGTGCAACACATCAATATACTGCTTGGCCCCGCGCGCCGTTTCTCCATACCACTGATGGTCTGAATTAAAAACAAGTTCTGGGGAGTTGGATTCCCGCATAAAACCAAAAGGCATGACCGCCGCATAATTGGCATGGATTTTCAGTAAGGGGTCCACATGAACCTGGGCAACTTCCTCCCTAGACCCAACAAAACTGACACCATTGATTTTATCAAGATGCTGATTACCACAAGAAACTATTAATAAACACCAGAAAAAGCTAACTAATCTCATACCCTTACATCTGTACCCCTAAAAATAACCCATTAAAGTTTAACTCAATGTAAAAAATAAAACCGGTCATAAATTATATTCTTTCTAAATTAACGGATCGGGTTAAGTTCCTTGGATTTAGTTCGACACATTAGCAACAATCGATTTGACCACATGGAGAACATTGTCATTATTGGAAATGGAATAGCCGGGGTTACCGCAGCACGCCATATCCGCAAACTTTCGGACAAAAGGATTACCATCATTTCAGCAGAAACCGATTATTTCTTTTCTCGAACCGCACTGATGTATGTGTACATGGGTCATATGAAATTTGAACACACCCAACCCTATGAAAATGGGTTTTGGAAGAAAAATAGAATTGAACTGGTTAAGGGATATGTCACTCAGGTCATCCCGGATGAGAACAAGCTTTTGCTTCATTGTGCCGAACCCATCTCCTATGACAAATTGATCATCGCCACAGGATCCAAACCCAACAAATTTGGATGGCCCGGACAAGATTTGAATGGCGTTCAAGGACTCTATTCCAAGCAAGATCTGGATCTTTTGGAACAAAATGCCCCTAACAACAAGGTTTGCAAAAGGGCTGTGATCGTAGGTGGCGGATTGATCGGGATTGAACTGGCCGAAATGCTCCGAACCAGAGACATTCCTGTAACCTTTCTGGTGCGCGAAGACAGTTTTTGGAACGGTATTTTACCCAGTGGTGAATCGCAAATGATCAACGAGCATATTGTGGAACACCATATTGATTTAAGGTTAAGCTCCTCCCTCAAAGAAATTGTTGCTGATGAAAACGGAAAGGTAAAATCCATCATTGTGGAAGAAACCGGAGAGGAAATCCCCTGCAATTTGGTTGGACTCACGGCCGGCGTTACGCCAAACATTGATTTCTTAAACGATTCAGGAATTGAACTGGGCCGTGGGGTTAAAGTGAACCGTTTTTTGGAGACCAACATCAAGGATGTTTATGCCATTGGCGATTGTGCCGAGCAACACGAGGCTATTGGAAACAGAAGACCTATTGAAGCAGTTTGGTACACAGGCCGAATGATGGGCGAAGTGGTCGCTCAGACCATCTGTGGCAATAAAACGCCCTACAATCCCGGACATTGGTTCAATTCTGCCAAGTTTTTGGACATTGAATACCAAACCTACGGCTGGGTGTTTTCGGACCAAAGAAAGAAAGCTGAAGAAGTCCATTTCCATTGGAGACACCCCAAAGAGAAACTCTGTATCACCATTGCCTATCATAAGGATTCGGAAGAGTTTTTGGGCATCAATACCTTCGGTATTCGGTTACGCCATGACATTTTTGACCGATGGCTCAGCGAAAAAAGAAAGGTTGACTATGTGCTTGAACATTTGGCCGATGCCAACTTTGACCCTGAATTCTATAGAACCTATGAAAAAGACATTGTGGACCAATTCAATTCGGATTTTGGAAAATCCATCACCCTTAAAAAGAAAAGTCTTAAACGCATCTTTCAGATTGCCTAAGTCACTATTATGAGCACTTATAATAAGAGTATGGCCCTTACTGGGGAGCCACCAAAAAACTTAAGTACCAACCAAAAGTTGGCCACCCTCACTGGTGTAGTAGGATTGGGAATCATGCTGTTGGCTATTTTCAACGTTTCTTTTCCCAACAAGACATTGTGGCTTTCCATTTCATTATCGGCCCTGTTTGTTGGAATTCTTTGGTTTTCGTGGGATGCTTATTCCCAAAAACTTCCCGGCATTAAAAATGATGGAGTTTGGTTCAAATCCATCTCCAGTCGTGGATTTTGGGCATGGGTAGCTGGTCTTTCATTGACTGGATTCTATATTATCCTCTATTTCTATCCAGAATATCTGGGATTGGTGAGTGATGGTGACAACAAAGGGGTGATTGGACTTTTTGACCCCCTGAGCAAGGCACTGAGTGGCAATCCCGCTAGTCAATGGTTCGTATATGGAACCCTGTATACCGTTGCTATTCTGGCTTTTGGAATAAAATTTCTGTGGAAGTATCGCCATAACCGCTATGAAAAATTGCGCACCATTAGTGTCATGTTCTTTCAAACTGCTTTTGCTTTCATTATCCCGGAATTGATGGCCCGTTTGAACGGCGATAAAATTTTGAACGGGGGCAGTTTGCCCTACTACGACCTGAAAAACGTATGGCCGCTTAACTACTACAATTTTGAAAGCTACCGCATCAAAGGATTTTTGAGTTCCGGGGATATTGGTTTTGCCTTATTGATTTTTGGGATTCTATCCATTTTTGTCATAACCCCCATCCTCACCTACAAATATGGAAAGCGATGGTATTGCTCGTGGGTCTGTGGCTGCGGCGGATTGGCCGAAACTGCCGGGGATTCCTTCCGACAATTGAGTGACAAGTCCACTTTTGCGTGGAAAGTGGAACGTTGGGTGGTGCACAGCGTGGTGGTTTTTGTCACTTTGATGACCACAGCGGTAGTGTATTCTTATTTGGGAACCGATACCAGCAAATATTGGCTGACCAAAAGCACATTTTTAATTGGTGTGGCGGTACTGCTCACCTTGGTTTTTGGATGGGTGATGCTTTTTAAACGAAAACAACTTCAAAAAGATGCCCAATATGGGGCCATTGGATACTTTGTAATTATTATAGCTCTTATTGGGTTCCATTTTTTTAGTGGTGATGGTTATGTATTCCTCTTCAAATCCGAAACACTTAGAAAATCCTATTCATTTTTGATTGGAAGTATTTTTTCAGGGGTGATTGGAACGGGCTTTTATCCCATTTTTGGGAGCAGGGTCTGGTGCAGGTTCGGATGCCCCATGGCAGCCATTCTTGGTTTCCAGCAGCGGTTGTTCTCCAGATTTCGCATCACTACAAATGGAGGTCAGTGTATTTCTTGCGGAAACTGTTCCACCTATTGCGAAATGGGCATCGATGTACGCGCCTACGCCCAAAAAGGGGAGAATATTGTCCGTGCCAGCTGCGTGGGATGCGGCATTTGCTCTGCGGTATGCCCAAGAGGCGTCTTGAAACTGGAAAACGGTCCGTTGGAAGGAAGAATCGAAAGTAACCAGGTTTTATTGGGCAATGATGTGGACTTAATGACTTTGGTGAATCAAAAATGACATAAACTCTTCTCACAAGAAATTAAAAGCAACTTCTACGTAATAGTTTGTAAGTAGAAAAAATGTAATAATGGCGTAAGTTTTGGTAGTTTTAGACATGATAAAAACGCCACAAAAAACAATGACCGTTACCAAAGCCTTTTTGCTACTTGCCTTTCTGATTTGTCAAATCCCCCTGGCACAGACCGAACTCAACTACCCAAATGTTACACATCCCGTAACTGAGATCAAGGCCAACTGGGTAAGCCATCCAAAGGTGTTGGGAGGTGAAGATATTGCGCTTTTGTTCAGAAATTCGTTTTTGTTGGATAGCGTGGACGAAGACTTTATAATCAACATCTCTGCTGACAATCATTACTTTCTTTACGTAAATGGGCAAATTGTGACCCATGGCCCTCAGCTCAGTGATATTAAACATTGGAAGTATGAGACCCTAAATCTAAAGAATTACCTAAAAAAGGGAGAAAATGTAGTAGCGGTAAAAGTGATCAATTACGGCAAGAGAAGATTTTTGGGAATGCAATCCATTTTTACCAGTTTAATGGTCAATGGCGTAACCAACAACGCCAAAATTCTCACCACAACTGGCAAAGGAGATACATGGCGGTGCTTAATGGATAAGTCCTACAAGGCGATAGAAGTTAATTGGCGAGGAGACGGGCCACCCTCAATTATAGGTGGGTTTTATGCCAACAATCCAACAGATTTTGTAGACATGAACTCATACCCTACGGGTTGGGAAACTATTGGTTTTGATGCATCAGGATGGTCAAAGACCGAATTTTTTGAGGGAGCGAGCAGTATGGGAGGATCAATAGCTTATTTATTGGAACCGCGTAACCTGCCCCTTTTAACTTGGGAAGAAGAACAGATTGGAAACATTGTCAGAAGTTCGGCCGCCATAAATTCAGATTTTCCGGTGAATGACATTCTAAAAATCCAAAAGCATAAAAAAATCACTTTTATCATCGACCAAAAATATGTTACCAATGGATTCCCTGAATTGACATGGAGTGGTGGTAAAAATGCCCATATTAAAATAAAATATGCCGAAAATTTATTCGGAAAGGACAAATCAAAAGGCAATCGCAATATTATAAAGGACAAAATGCTTTTTGGTTATTACGATAGCATTGTCTCCAATGGTGAAAAAACACAAAAGTTCATCCCAAATTGGATGCGCACCTTTCGCTTTATTGAATTTGAAATTGAGACCAAAGACCATGAGCTGACCCTTGAGCGTTTTGTCAATCATCGTTCCAGAACTCAAATTCCATCCACTGCCAGCTTTGTAACAGACAATGAGATGTACAATAGCATTTTTGATATCTGCAAACGCACGGTTGACATCTGCACCCAAGATTATTTTTTAAGCGATGCCTACTACGAAACCATGCAATATGTGGGCGACACTAAAGTACACGCTTTAATTTGGCAGGCAATGAGCGGCAATTTGGACCATACCAAAAATGCCATTGAACAGTTTCACCAATCACGTGATTCCGAAGGTAATATCTTAGGAGCCTATCCTTTAAGGTCTACCTTTATTTACCCTACATATTCTCTGGTTTGGGTAGATATGATCCATGATTACTATAAACTCACCGGAGACACTGAATTTATAGAACAATACAAGGATGGGATAGTACACACACTGGCCGGTTTTGAAAAAAACATGAACGAGCTGAATCTCGTTAACAAGACCAAGTACCGTTATTTTGTTGATTGGTATGTGGGGCCCAACAATGGAGGAGGTACCGCAACAAACAATGATGGCGAAAATTCGGCTGTGGTAACATTGCACTATGTTCACGCCCTTGAAAATGCAGCGGAGTTGTTTAGCCATATTGGTGGAAAAGAAGTATCACACAACTACCTGAAACGTGCAGACGCCATTAAAAATGCGGTATACCAACAATGTTTTGACGAAAAACGACAGCTTTTTGCCGAAAGACCAGACAAATCGGTTTATGACCAACACACCAACATTATGGCCATTCTCACAAATACGATTGAAAAAGACCGACAAAAGGCATTACTGTCTAAAATACTCACCGAAAAAGACTTGCTGCAAGCCACATATTATTACCGATTTTATCTTTTTAAGGCAATTGAAAAGGTGAATGCCCCAGAATTATTTTCCCATGCACAAAAACCATGGGAATCAATGGTTACCAATCATATGACAACAACATTGGAACGTTTTGAAAGTGAAGAAAAGCCCACTCGGTCAGAAGTACACCCGTGGAGCGCCTCCCCGGCCTATTTTTATTTCCATTACTTAGCCGGAATACAATCTGTTAAAAACAATTTTGAGGAAATAGCCATCTCTCCGGTATTTGGAGAACTAAACACCATGAAAGGGGTGTTGCCAACAGTAAAAGGCCCCATAGAATTTAATTTGGAAAAATCAGGCAGCAAGTTGATCGCCGAACTTAACATCCCAGAAGGAATGAATGGGAACCTAATTTGGAATGGGACCACTATACCATTAAAAAAAGCCCATCAAAAATATACCATCAATTGATGACACAGGCAGATATCAAAGTTATTATCCCCGCAATAAATGAAGGAGATTCCATCGGAAAAGTGGTCTCTGAAATCCCCAAACACGTTTCCGAAATTATTGTGGTGGACAACGGCTCTACCGACAATACCATGGAAAATGCCAAAAAAGCGGGTGCTACTGTACTCACCGAAACCCGCACCGGATATGGGTCCGCATGCTTGCGTGGAATAAATTATATAGGGCAACAATCCAAAGAGCCAGACGTTATCGTATTTATTGATGGAGACTACTCGGATTATCCAGAAGAACTGGATAAAGTAGTCGCCCCAATCTTGGAGAATGACATAGATTTTGTGGTCGGAGCGCGAAAAAAGGCGCTCAGGGAACCCGGTTCCATGACTCCACAGCAGGTTTTTGGCAACAAATTGGCCACTTTTTTAATGAAAATCCTGTTTGGAGCAAGATTTACGGATTTGGGACCTTTTAGGGCCATAAAATATGAAAAACTCAAAAAATTGGAGATGCAGGACACGACTTATGGATGGACAGTGGAAATGCAGCTCAAAGTACTGAGGAAAAACATGTCATATACCGAAATACCAGTGCGTTATAAACGAAGAATTGGTGTTTCAAAAGTGTCAGGTACGGTAAAAGGTACTATATTTGCTGGCATGAAAATTTTGGGTTGGATTTTTAAATACAGTTTAAAATAATATGGGACTCACAATTGCTCTTATCATTGTCGCTATTTATAGTACAGCCTTAATTTTGATCTTCTTCTACAGTCTTGCCCAATTAAATCTGTTGATCAATTACCTAGGTTATAAAAAGCGAAATGAGGAAGCACCCAAATTCAACCTCTTAGATCCCAAGGAAATACCATTTGTTACCATACAACTTCCCATTTACAACGAGGAGTACGTTATGGAGCGTTTGTTGGATAACATTGCCAAGATTGAATACCCTAAAAGTAAACTGGAAATTCAGGTTTTGGACGATTCCACCGATGACTCTGTCATAGAAACCGCTAAACGTATTGAAGAGCTCAAAAAAGAAGGGCTGGACATTCAACATATCCGAAGGGAAAACAGAAAAGGGTTCAAAGCAGGAGCTCTTAAAGAAGGGCTTGCTATTGCCAAAGGTGATTTCATCGCCATTTTTGATGCCGACTTCCTTCCCGAAACAGATTGGCTTAAAAAGACCGTTCCCTATTTTAAGGATGAAGAAATTGGTGTGGTACAGACCCGCTGGGGACACATTAACCGCGATTATTCTACCCTCACCCGTATCCAAGCGTTTGCTTTGGACGCCCACTTTACTTTAGAACAGGTAGGCCGAAATTCAAAAGGACATTTCATCAACTTCAACGGTACCGCTGGTATCTGGAGAAAAGAATGCATCTTGGACGCTGGGAACTGGGAAGGCGATACCTTGACAGAGGATTTGGATCTCAGCTATCGTGCCCAATTGAAAAACTGGAAGTTCAAATATTTGGAAGATGTGGAAACCCCTGCTGAATTGCCCGTGGTAATCAGTGCGGCACGTTCACAACAATTCCGTTGGAACAAAGGTGGTGCCGAAAACTTTAGAAAAACGGTTTGGAGCGTTATCACAGCCAAGAATATTCCACTGAAAACCAAATTCCATGGCGTAATGCACCTTTTGAACAGTTCCATGTTCCTTTGCGTGTTCATTGTAGCCTTGTTGAGCATTC
Source organism: Bacteroidia bacterium (assembly GCA_030427985.1). Taxonomy (GTDB): domain Bacteria; phylum Bacteroidota; class Bacteroidia; order Flavobacteriales; family Flavobacteriaceae; genus Flagellimonas. The sequence goes on from JAUIBH010000009.1 coordinate 39,554, forward strand.
CCATGCTCTACATTAAAAACACCTATGGCCATTTGGGATGGGTGTTTGAGGTGACCAGCTTTTTCATCATAAGTACCATTATCCTGTTCATTTGCTATTGGTTCACCTATAAAAGCATTCAGGGAAGCAGTTTTGACAACTTTGTGGACTACATCAAACTCTTCTTTACCTTCTTTTCAGTGGCACTCGGATTTTCCTTGCACAACACCGTGGCTGTTTTGGAGGGCCATTTGGGCAAGCGAAGCGAATTTGTTCGGACCCCAAAGTTCAACATTAACAGCATTAAAGATACCTGGAAAGGCAACAAATATTTGGCGAAGAAACTTTCACCGAATATGATTTTGGAGTTTGCCTTGATGATCTATTTCCTTTTTGGAATGTACAGTGCCGTTCCTTTGAATGACTACGGATTGTTCCCATTCCATTTGATGTTATTTCTTGGTTTCGGCTTTGTTTTCTTTAAATCACTTACCTCCAAGGCCTAAAAACCATGCTCTCTTACTGGCGCCTGTATAAGTTTCCGATACTATTTGTATTCGGAAGTATTTTGTTCTATGCTAGTTTTGGGTACGATTTGGCTCGTACCGATTTTATAAAACTGCTCATGCTCTTTGCTGGGCTGTTCTTTTTTATGGTCAAACTCATGCAGTTTGAAAAATGGAACTTCAAGTTCCTCTTGGTAGCGGGGATTCTATTTCGATTGGTTTTTTTGTTGGCCGAACCCAATCTTTCCCAAGATTTTTATCGTTTTATTTGGGATGGGGAACTCATTAAAAATGGGCTCAACCCTTATCTGCACACTCCCAATGACCTAATAGGGCAACCTGATTTAGCCATTGCCAATGCCGAGGAACTGCACACCAACATGGGAACACTCCATGCCAAAAACTTTAGTAACTACCCTCCTGTAAATCAATTACTGTTTGCTTTGGCCGCTATTTTGGGTGGCGGTAGCATATTAGGTTCCATTATTGCAATGCGATTGACCTTGATTTTGGCCGATATCGGAGTGCTCTATTTTGGCAGAAAGTTGCTTCAAAACCTGAACCAGTCTAATCATATAGTCTTTTGGTATTTCTTAAACCCATTGGTCATCATCGAATTAACGGGCAATCTCCATTTTGAAGGGGTAATGCTGTTCTTTCTGGTTTGGGCCTTGTACCTTATTTCAAAAAAGAAATGGGCCCTTGCCGCTCCCATCTATTCCCTTTCTATAATGGTAAAGTTGATTCCCTTGATGTTCCTGCCTTTCTTTTTAAAATATTTCAATTTTAAAAAAAGTGCATTGTTCTACGGACTTGTGGGAGTGGGATGTGCAATATTGTTTCTCCCCTTTTATGCACCATCCTTTATCGACAACTACTCAGAAACCTTAAAATTATGGTTTTCCAACTTCGAGTTCAATGCAAGCATTTACAACATCGTTAAAAAAATTGCGGTCGCCCACTATGAAGCCAAACCTTGGGAGTTGATTGAATCCTATGGCAAAATCATCACCAAAGTAATTCTAGGCATCACCTTGCTCATTGCTTTCCTTCGGAAAAACCACAATCTGGAAAGTGTGATTACCTCAATGGTACTGGTATTGTCTTGCTATTATTTTCTGTCCAGTACCATTCACCCTTGGTATATTGTTTTTTTATTGGGAGTGTCCATCTTCACAAAATATCGGTTTCCCTTGGTCTGGTCATTGACCATTGTGCTTAGTTATCAGGCGTATTCCAATCCCGATTACAAGGAGAATCTTTGGTTATTGGCCATTGAGTATATTTTGGTCTTTGGCTTTTTCATTTATGAAATGATAGGTAGGGATTCAAAAAAGTTATATTTCTTTAAAAAATAAACCTAACTCTAGGTCAATTGGAATTAATTTGTACTTTTATCCCGCAATGAAAGGACAAGAATACATATTTACAGCATTGAGCATCCCTGCTCCAGTACGTCCATTTTCTCCCCGTCGTCGCCCGTAAGGGTGCACTAATATCTATGGAAATAGGTGAGTCCATTTCCGCTAAACCATCAAAAACATCATTTTTAATTTTATCTGTTTAATCGCTTGCAATGGATATTGTAATTGCTAACGAATCACATTTTAAATACGCACAAATTATCTGCGATACCATAGCGGAATCCGCTAAGGTGCGTGGCACTGGAATTGCCAAGCGTACCCCCGAATATATCATGAAACGTCTCCAGAATGGAAACGCCGTCATTGCCTTGGATGGCGATACATTTGCCGGCTTTTGTTATATTGAAGTTTGGGGAAACAAGGACTTTGTGGCCAATTCCGGGCTTATTGTGCATCCAGATTATAGAAACCAAGGGCTTGCCAAAAAAATAAAAAAAGCCGTCTTTGAGTTATCGCGAAAGAAATTTCCAGATGCCAAAATTTTTGGTATTACTACGGGGCTGGCTGTTATGAAAATGAACTATGAGCTGGGGTATAGACCTGTAACATTTTCGGAGCTTACCGATGACCCTGATTTTTGGAAAGGATGCCAAACCTGTAAGAATTTCGACATCCTTACACGCACCGAACAAAAAATGTGCCTGTGCACAGGAATGCTATATGAGCCCAACGAAAAAAAGAGCGAGGAAAAGACAGCATCAAAAAAATTAAATGGAAAAGCTTTTCAACGATTAAAGCATATAAAAGAAACCCTTTTCCTTAAAAAGAAACAAAAACCATAATGTCAGTTCGAGCGCAGTCGAGAACGACAATACATCTCGACTGCGCTCGATGTGACACCCAAATTTGAATAAACAAAATGAAAAAGTTAGTACTAGCATATAGCGGAGGGCTCGACACCTCCTATTGTGCCAAATATTTATCCCAAGAAGAAGGGTTTGAAGTACATGCCGTTAGTGTAAACACTGGCGGGTTCAGTAAAGCTGAAATCCAAGAAATTGAGCAAAAGGCACTGGCCTTGGGGGCAACCACCTATACCTCCATCAATGCCATTTCCAATTTTTATGAAAAAGTGGTGAAATACCTCATTTTTGGAAATGTACTAAGAAACAATACCTACCCTCTTTCCGTAAGTGCAGAACGGATTGTTCAGGCTATTGAAATTGTGAATCACGCCAAAAAATTGGGTGCCCAATATATTGCCCACGGCAGCACCGGGGCTGGAAATGACCAAGTACGATTTGACATGATCTTCCAAATTTTGGCACCGGAAATTGAGATTATCACTCCCATTCGGGATAAAAAATTGGCTAGGGAAGAAGAAATCAATTACCTGCAACAAAACGGTATTGATTATTCGTGGGAAAAGGCAAAATATTCCATCAACAGAGGATTGTGGGGCACATCGGTAGGCGGTGAAGAAACTTTGACATCCCACCTTTCCTTACCGGAAACAGCCTATCCAAGTCAACTGGAAAAAGAATTGCCCAAGGAATTAAAATTGACCTTTAAAAAAGGGGAACTTGTAGCGCTGGACGGCGAAAAAGATACTCCTGTGGCCAATATTGAGAAATTAGAGGCCATTGCATCCAAATATGCCATTGGAAGGGATATTCATGTGGGTGATACCATCATTGGAATCAAAGGAAGGGTTGGCTTTGAAGCAGCTGCTCCTCTAATTATTATAAAAGCACACCATTTGTTGGAAAAGCACACCTTGAGCAAATGGCAGCAGTACCAAAAAGAGCAAATGGCCAATTTTTATGGCATGTTATTGCATGAAGGCAATTATTTGGACGAGGTCATGCGAAATATCGAAGCCTTTTTGACCGACACCCAAAAGAATGTTTCGGGGGATGTTTTTGTAACCCTTCACCCCTACAGATTTGAGTTGAACGGTATCGCATCAGACCATGATTTGATGAACGCTTCCTTTGGAAGTTATGGGGAAATGAACAAGGGTTGGACCGCCGATGACGCTAAAGGCTTCATCAAAATTCTGTCCAACTCAGGGAAAATTGCTAACCACGTAAATAATAAAATTTAGGAGCCGTCACCCTGAACTTGATTCAGGGTCTCACTAGAGTGAGATGCTGAACTAAATTCAGCATGACAATAAATAATTCTCCATTGATATGAGAAAAAAAAATATTAAAGCAGGAATCATAGGTGGTTCTGGATACACTGGTGGGGAACTCATTCGATTGTTGTTGAATCATCCTGAGACAGAAATCGACTTTGTGTACAGTACAACGCGAGCGGGGAAACCCATCACCTCAGCCCATCAAGATTTGTTGGGAATGACAGATTTGGAGTTTTCCGGTGAGATAAATCCAGAAGTGGATGTGGTCTTTCTTTGTCTGGGACATGGTAATTCAACCTCCTTTTTGAACGAAAACAAGTTTTCAGTTTCAACCAAAATCATTGACCTCAGCAACGATTTCAGATTACAAGCTGATGCTAATTTTAATGGCCAGCGATTTATTTATGGGCTTCCTGAATTGAATAAGTCTGCAATACAATCAGCAGAGGCCATTGCTAATCCTGGCTGTTTTGCCACCACAATTCAATTGGCATTATTGCCTTTGGCAAAAGCTGGATTGTTGCAGAACGATGTCCATACCAATGCTGTGACCGGAAGTACTGGAGCAGGTGTTGGATTGTCGGCTACTTCGCATTTTAGCTGGCGAAACAACAACGTTTCTTGGTACAAGCCCTTTACCCATCAACATTTGGGTGAGATAGGTGAAAGTTTGGGTTCGTATGGAAATCCGGTAGGGAAATTATTGTTTTTGCCGAATCGGGGCAACTTCACAAGAGGAATTTTAGCTACATCGTACACTCCTTTTGAAGGCTCATTGGAAGAAGCAAAGAAGTTATATAAAGATTTTTATAAGGATGCCCCTTTCACTCATGTTTCTGATGCCGAAATCCACCTAAAACAAGTAGTGAACACCAATCAATGTCACATTCATTTGCACAAACATGAAGACTTGATTTTGGTGACCTCGGCAACAGACAATCTGTTGAAGGGCGCCTCTGGGCAAGCCGTACAAAATATGAACCTGATGTTTGGTTTCCCTGAAACCGAAGGTCTGTTATTAAAAGCAGGAGTTTTTTAAAAGAATCAACCATGAAAATAGCAATCATAGGAGCAGGAAACTTGGGATTGGCCATTGCCAAGGGTATTTTGCATACCAACGGCGCCACCACCATGTATCTAACCAAACGAAATACCAAATCCATCCAAGATTTTGAGAAATACGGCAATGTTACGGTTACTTCAGACAATGAGGAGGCGGTAAAAAACTCCGACATTCTCATTTTTGCGGTACAGCCGGGGCATTTTACCTCCATTTTGGAGCAGACCAAGAACCTACTTACCGAAAAGCATGTCATCATTAGTACCATAACGGGTTTTAGTATTCCTAAAATTGAAGGCATCATCGGCACCGATAAATTCATTATTCGAAGTATGCCCAATACGGCCATTTCGGTGGGGAAATCCATGACCTGTATTTGTAGCAACGAATTAGGTAAAAAGCGAATCGATTTGGCCAAGGCCATTTTTAACCGAATGGGCCATACTATGGAAATTCCAGAGGAGCAAATGCAAGCAGCCACCGTTATTTGTGCCAGTGGAATCGCCTTTTGGATGCGCTTGATTCGTGCTACCACACAAGGCGCCATTCAGTTGGGATTTGATGCCAAGGAAGCCCAAGAATTGGCCATGCATACCTGTAATGGAGCAGCCAGTCTGCTGATTGAATCCGGAAGCCACCCCGAAGAAGAAATTGATAGAGTGACCACACCCAAAGGGTGCACCATTGAAGGGTTGAATGAAATGGAGCACCAAGGGTTGAGTTCTTCGCTCATTAGAGGTATTGTGAGCTCATTCGAAAAAATCAGTCAAATTAAAAAGGGGTAAAAATGTTAGGTCGAGCTGTCATATCGAGCGGAGTCGAGATGCGAGACCTTTTAAATGCAAAAACCACCTCTCGACTGCGCTCGAGGTGACAAATAAAAGATTATGAAGTTATTTGACGTATATCCACTGTATGATGTCGCCCCCGTGTCTGCCAAAGGGATTGAGGTTTGGGATGATAAAGGACAAAAATATTGGGACTTTTATGGAGGTCATGCCGTGATTTCAATCGGGCATACCCACCCGCATTATGTAAAGCGAATCAAGGACCAATTGGACAAGATTGCCTTCTACAGCAATTCCATCCAAAATCCCATTCAAGAGGAATTGGCCGAAAAGTTGGGTCAATTATCGGGATGTGAGGAATACGACCTGTTTATGTGCAATTCTGGTGCAGAAGCCAATGAAAATGCACTGAAAATGGCATCGTTCCACACTGGGAAATCCAAAGTCATTGCGTTTAACAACAGTTTTCACGGAAGGACCTCAGCAGCAGTTGCCGCCACGGACAATCCCAACATTAATGCGCCCATCAACAAACAACAGGCGGTTACCTTCCTCCCACTGAATGATTTTGAAGCATTTGAAAAGGCCATTTCATCTGAGGAATATTGTGCCGTGATTTTGGAAGCCATTCAGGGTGTGGGTGGATTGGATGAGCCTACCACAGAATTCTATCAATTCATCGCAGAAAAATGTAAGGAGCATCATGTTGTTTTGATCGCCGATGAAGTCCAATCCGGATATGGCAGAAGTGGAAAATTCTTTGCCTTTCAGCACCATGGAATTCAACCCGATATCATTTCCATCGCAAAAGGAATGGGTAACGGCTTTCCAGTTGGTGGTGTGCTGATCCATGAAACCTTTAAACCTTCCTACGGACTTTTGGGAACCACTTTTGGTGGAAATCATTTGGCCTGTGCGGCAAGTTTGGCTGTTCTGGAAGTGTTGGAAAGTGAAGGCCTCACTCAAAATGCCGATGAACTGGGAGCCTATTTCAGGGAAAAAGCACAGAAAATTCCAGAAATCAAGAACGTAAAAGGTCGGGGATTGATGATTGGCCTTGAATTTGACTTTGAAGTGGCCGACCTCAGAAAAAAACTGATCTATGACCAACATATTTTTACCGGAAGTGCCAAAAACAAGAAGTTATTGCGGTTTTTACCCGCATTGAACATCACCAAAGAACATGTAGACCTATTTTTTGAAGCCCTGCAAAACGCATTGAAATGAAACATTTTTTATCTGTCAACGATATTGAGTCCCTCCCCGATTGGGTAGACGAAGCAATTACCTTAAAACAAAATCCCTATCAGTTTGAAGATTTGGGGAAACACAAAACCTTGTGCCTATTGTTTTTCAACAACAGTTTACGAACACGGTTGAGCACACAAAAAGCCGCCATGCAATTGGGTATGGAAGTCATGATCATGAATTTTGGCAGCGAAAGCTGGGTTTTGGAATACCAAGATGGTTCCGTGATGGACCAAGGAACCTCGGAACACATCAAGGAAGCTGCCCAAGTGGTTTCCCAATATTGTGATATTGTCGCCATTCGTGCCTTTCCCGATTTAAAGGACAGGGAAAAGGACGAAGCCGAAGAAGTGCTAACCGGTTTTGCCAAATATGCTTCAGTTCCCGTGGTAAATATGGAAAGTTCTACGGGTCATCCTTTGCAGGCTTTGGCAGATGCCATAACTTTAGCGGAGCATAGCATAAAACCAAGACCCAAGGTCGTTTTGTCCTGGGCTCCCCATCCAAAGGCTTTGCCCCATGCTGTGGCTAATTCATTTACGCAAATGATGAAGTTGCAAGACGCGGAATTTATCATCACCCACCCCAAAGGGTACGAACTCAACCCCAAAATCACCCAAGGGTGCCAAATTGAATACAATCAAGAAAAAGCCCTTAAGGATGCCGATTTTGTCTATGTAAAAAATTGGAGCAGCTATACTAATTACGGAAAAGTGCTGAACCAAGACCTGAACTGGACCATGACGCAACAAAAACTGGGGCAGGCCAAATTTATGCACTGTCTTCCCGTGCGAAGAAACATTGTTGTGGAAGATGCCGTTTTGGATGGAAATAACTCATTGGTGATCAACCAAGCACATAATAGAACCTTTTCAGCACAAATAGTGTTGAAAAAAATATTGGAAGCCTTATGAAACAAACACTATCCATTGTAAAAGTAGGGAGCAACCTCATTGAAGACGATAAGGGGTTCGTCCGAATTTTAGATCTTTTCTCCAAAATGCCCGGTAATAAGATTATGGTACACGGAGGAGGAAAAAAAGCAACACAGATTGGAAACAAACTGGGCATTGAGGCCAAAATGATCAACGGCAGAAGAATCACCGATGAAAAAAGTTTGGAAATTGCCATTATGGTGTACGGTGGATTGGTAAGTAAGCAGATTGTGGCACAACTGCAGGCTTTTGGTACCAATGCCATTGGCATGAGTGGTGCTGATGGAAATGCCATTCTAGCCCATAAAAGACCGGTCACAAAAGTGGATTTTGGCTATGTGGGTGATGTGGACAAAGTGAACGCTTATGGTATTTTTAAATTGTTACAGGCCGGTTTTACCCCAATACTTTGCGCCTTGACGCACGATGGAAATGGACAATTGCTCAATACCAACGCTGATACCATTGCTGCGGAATTGGCCATTGCCATGTCTGATCAATTTGATACTACCCTGTATTATTGTTTTGAAAAGAAAGGCGTTCTGGAAGATGTAGAGGATGAAAATTCAGTCATTACCCACATCAACTCCAAAACATACGAAGAACTTCTGGCTTACGGTATCATATCCAATGGAATGCTGCCCAAAATGCACAATTGTTTCCATGCCCTTAAAAACCAAGTAAAGAAAGTGTGTATCGGAGATATTGACATGCTTGAAAAAGGCAACCCAAATTTTACCACATTGACACTATGAAAATTAATCAAGAAACATTGACCGAAAAAGCTATTGAGCTTTTAAAGCAACTCATTTCCATCCCTTCTTTTTCCAGCGAGGAGGACAAAACCGGTGATGCCATTGAGGCCTTTTTACAAGGGTTTGGAGTGAAAACGGAACGGCAATACAACAATATTTATGCCTTCAACAAACATTTTGATGCTTCCAAGCCAAACCTCTTGTTGAACTCGCACCATGACACCGTAAAACCCAACAGTGCCTATACCAAAGACCCGTTTCATCCCCATATTGAAGATGGTAAACTCTATGGCTTGGGCAGTAACGATGCGGGTGGTTGCTTGGTATCGCTATTGGCCACTTTCGTGCATTTTTATGAGATGGAAGGACTGAGCCATAACATTATTATGGCTGCCACTGGCGAAGAAGAAGATGCTGGCGAAAAAAGTATCCGTGCTTTGTTGCCCATCCTTCCTGAAATTAATCTTGCTGTTGTTGGGGAACCCACTTTGATGGATTTAGCCATTGCCGAAAAAGGCCTGGTGGTTTTTGATGCCGTTGTAGAAGGCACCCCATCCCATGCGGCCCATCCGAATGACAACAATGCCATTTACAACACTATTGAGGTATTGCAGTGGTTCAAGGATTGTACGTTTGATAAGGTTTCCGATGCTTTGGGCGAAGTAAAATTGACCGTTACCCAAATCAATGCCGGAAAGCAGCACAATGTGGTGCCCGCTCAAGTAGATTTGGTAGTGGACGTTCGAGTGAACGACTGCTATTCCAATCAGGAGATTTCAGATTTATTGCAAAAGGAAGCGCCTTGCAAAATGACTCCGCGTTCGCTTCGACTCAATTCATCTTGCATTGATCCCGACCATGATCTGGTAAAAAGTGGTTTGGCCTTGGGAAGAAAAACCTATGGTTCGCCAACTTTATCGGACCAAGCTGCATTGAGTTGCCAATCCGTGAAATTGGGCCCGGGCGATAGCACACGCTCCCATTCGGCCAATGAATTTATTTACGTAAACGAAATTGAAGAAGGCATAGACCTTTATATCAAAATCCTATCAGGATTTTTGCAATAAGAAAACGAAAATTGGGCCCTGAGCGAAGTCGAAGGGCAATGGATACCGAAATTATTAGATTCCCATTTTCATGGGAATGACAAATAGGAAAATATGAAACTCTGGGACAAAGGTTTTAGTACCGATAAAAAAATAGATCATTTTACCGTTGGAAATGATCGCGAACTGGATTTGGTCTTGGCAAAATACGATGTCATTGCCTCCACTGCTCATGCCAAAATGTTAGGAAAGGTCGGGTTAATCACTCAAGAAGAATCTGATGACTTGGTTAAGGCTTTGGGCAACATCGGTAAGGATATCGAGAAGGGAAAATTTACCATTGAGGACGATTTTGAAGACATGCATTCCAAAATTGAATTTCTCCTCACAAAAAAACTCGGTGATACTGGAAAAAAAATCCATTCGGCCCGTTCCCGGAACGATCAAGTTTTGGTGGCCATGCAGCTCTACCTAAAGGATGAGTTGACAGAAATCACATCCCAAACAAAAGCTTTGTTCGACCTATTGTTGAATTTGGCCGAAAAGCATAAAAATGTGTTGCTACCAGGCTACACCCACTTGCAGATAGCCATGCCTTCCTCGTTTGGGCTTTGGTTTTCGGCTTATGCTGAAAGTTTGGTAGATGATCTGTACTTTGTACAGGCTGCCCATAAAGTGGCAGACCAAAATCCGTTGGGGAGTGCGGCAGGATATGGGAGCTCCTTTCCCATTGACCGAAGTTTCACCACAACCGAAATGGGATTTGACACGCTAAAATATAATGTAGTTGCTGCCCAAATGGGTCGTGGTAAAGTTGAAAAAGCCGTCGCATTCGGGATTTCCAGCGTTGCCGCTACACTGTCCAAAATGGCCATGGACATTTGCCTCTACATGAGTCAGAATTTTGATTTTATCTCTTTCCCGAATGAGTTAACCACGGGAAGCAGCATCATGCCCCACAAAAAGAACCCAGATGTTTTTGAACTGATTCGCGCGAAGTGCAACAAAATCCAGTCGGTGCCCAACCAACTCACTTTAATTATGAACAATTTGCCCAGCGGCTATCACAGAGATCTACAGTTGGTAAAAGAAGTGATTGTTCCCGCCTTACAGGACATGCAAGCCTGTTTGGAGCTGATGACCTTCAGTTTAAAGGAAATCAAGGTGAACCCAAACATTCTGGAAGACCCCAAATACGATTACCTCTTTAGTGTGGATACCTTAAATGAACTCGTGAAAAGTGGAATGCCCTTCAGAGACGCCTACAAAACCATGGGCAAGGCCATTGAAAATGGCAATTTCAAGCCCAAACGAGATATAGAACATTCTCATGAAGGTAGTTTGGGGAATCTGTGTTTGGAGGAAATCCGTCAGAAAATGGAGAAGGCGCTGGGTTCCTAAAAACCCATCTTTCTTTTCCAGAAATTCATCAATTCACAGGGCATATCTATCCATTTGGTCTTGATGTTATCCATAAAAAATCCGACCTTCACGTATCGGTCGATATAATTCATTTAAAAACGAATCATATCTTAAGACGTTGTAGGCAATTTTAGAGATGAACTATATTTTAGACACAAACATCATTATTCGATATCCAGAATTACTGGGAAAATCATTTGATGGAGTAAAGTTTTATATATCAGAAAGAGTATTAGAAGAACTAAACATTGCCAATGCTCAAGCTTTGCGTAACGTTATTGAAAATCGTGACAACTCAAATTTTATTCTTCAAGGAAAAGAAGAGATTTCCAGAATGGGAATTCAAACAAGACCAGGTCAAACTTTAAGAATTCCAGATTTTCAAATATTGAACTATGCTAAATACATAACTGAATTAAAAGGTAATTCTACATATCTAGTAACGGACGACAGAACGATGCGAATTAACGCGAATGAAAATGGAGTTAATTCCATTTCGTTAAAAGAGCTGAAAGAAAGACTGCCTGAAGAATCTGAAGAATCAAATACTGCAAAAAAGAAAGTTGACGAAATAAAATCATCGAATAATAAAAGGTTAATACTTGGTTTTATTTCAGGTGTAGTTGTTACATTAATTGGCTTTTTTGCGTATTCACAAATCGAACTGATTGTAGAAACTATAAATATTTGGGGAACAATTTTATTGATATTCATTTCTGGAATTGCGTTATTTATCTTTAGAGAAAAACAAAGACTAGCTTATGGAATAGCAGAACTATTAGCTGGTTTATTAGCAGTAATCTTATTATTCCCATCCGACTTTGAGTATTCAACAATTGATTTCAATCTAAATTTTGGATTAAAAATCTTCGCTTCCTTGTATATAATGGTTCGAGGTCAAGACAATATTATCAAATCAATATCAGGAACTAAACTTGGCGGAATGATTGAAAATAAATTGGGTAGAAAAACTGCCTACAACAATGTATAACCGCAATTACGGTAGATGGTTAGTCAAATGAAACTTCCTACGAAAATTACTAACTTGTCAATCTGATAAAAACAAAACCGAAAAAACCGCAACTGCGGTTATACGGTACCGATACGTGCCATTTCAAAACCCCTTCTTTTTTTAATCTTTCAGTTCCTCACAAAAAATCACCTAAGCTCTTGCCCAAAATTGTATCTTGAGCCCTAAACGCTTTAGTGGTTTCTTTATGCAACAACGAATTGTTACCTCCCTTCTAGCTTTTGCCTTGGTTTGTCTTTACGGAAATGCCCAAGATCAATATCCCAAAAATGAAAACCTAGTTGAGCAAAACAATATGCTTAGATGGTATCAAATAGAAAATGGAAAAGGTGCTAAACTTATGAAAATATGCTTTCTATCTAGAATGACGGAAAACATATTCCATAAACCCATATAGCCCATCCGTCAATTCCGCCTTATTCTAAAGGTGAAATTTATCGAATTTCATTCCCAATACTGAACCTGTATCCTGTTCAGGAGAGCTTGTTTCAGTAGCTAAAAATTGAAACAGCATTATGTCAAACCCTTATGCTAACAAACCTTCAAGGGATGGGATTGGAATCATATCTATTTTACGTAAAATTTGATGAAGAGGTTTCAGAACTGGAACTCGACCAACTTCTCATTTCCATTGGACTCAATCCAGTGAAAAAAGTTGGCAAAAAATTATCTGATTTTAGAAGCTACTATTACGAATTAATTACAGAAAAAGGAATCACAGAGGCGCATTGTCTTTTTTCACCAGACAACAAAATGGGGGAAAGTTTTTATCTGAGGTTTTCAATATGTAGTCCGGTAGAGGTTATTGATCAGACCTTTATGTTGTTGGACAATTTGAACAGCAAGCAGTCAATCAGGGTTAAAGACACGGAAATTTACAATCATTATTGTAGACGTGAACGGCAAGAAGGAAAGGTTGATGCCAGTTTTAAAGGGTTGACAAAATCAGAAAATCAAATCTTACACGATAAAAGCTATATCTCGATTGACCCAAATGAATTCAAAAAAAACAAATTGGGAATAATGAAAAGAAATGTGCTCCTACAAGATGATGGTAATAAAGCAATTGTTCGTGGCGACTCAGAGACATTTCTTTATTTAGAAAAAAAGAGTCTAATTCAAAAGTTTATGGGATGGATTACCAAAGAGTTATAAAAGCTGTTATATTGATTTGAGCTGGATTTTGAGCTTAAAAAATCCGACCTTCACGCTTGTCTGCCGACAGGCAGGTACCTGTGCTGAACTTGTTTCAGTATCGGTTGATATAATTCACTTTGTACTGAGCGAAGTCGAAGTATTAAAACGAATCATATCTTTAAACGTTGTACACCATAAAAGACAGACCTGCAAATGACGACACAGGAGTTTAGAAAGCAAATTGGAAAATATCTCGGAACTAAGATTCGTGAATTCGGATTTAAAGGCTCTGGATTCAATTATATAATGGACTCTGAAAGTTTTGTTTTTACAATTGGTTTGCAAGCAAATAGATATGGTGGAAGTTTTTGTGTTGAGTTAGGAGTTCACCCGAAAGAAATAACAAACAACGGATTTGAGGATTTAGATTTTAATAAGCTTAAGTACTATAATTGCGAATTTAGGACAAGATTAGCGAAAGAAGGTAAAGGTGATAAGTGGTGGAATTATACTGATTCAGAATCAAAAAACTTTGAAATCATAGATGATGTAATTCTTTATATTTCAAAATATGCTTTACCAATAATAAATGGATTCAAAAATGATACTGTATTATTGGAAAAGGTTAAAATATCCGACATAAAGAATCGATTTATACCTATACCAGACTTTAAAGGTGGATTAACACCTATGACAACTGATATCAGATTGGCTTGGGCTTTAGCAGTGATTGTTGAAAAATCTAATCCTAAAAAATCATTGGAATTTGCTAAATATGCATTGAAGCATGACAAATCTCCAAGTACATTTTTTGGTACAAAGGATTTGAAAAGGATAATTGAATCTTATCAGGACAGTTTCGAGAAAGATTTGCTGATAAAAGAAATGGACAATGATAAACCAAGTTTTTGGACAAAGATTACGGATAGATTTAAGAAATAGTTTAATTACGGTGTACAACAATGTATAAAAAACATAAGTGGATCAGTGGTTTACGAAACTTTGGCGCATTTAATCAGCTCCGCCAAATCTGCGATTTGACGGGTTGTTTTAAAACTTTAAGTTTGTGTCAAAACGCAAATTTGGCTCAGTGCAACTTGACAGGTAAGAGCTTCGAAATCACTTACGTTTCTTATACTAACCGATACGTGCCATTTCAAAATCCCTTCTCTTTTTAATCTTTCAGTTCCTCACAAAAAATCACCAAAGCTCTTACCCAAAATTGTATCTTGAGCCCTAAACGCTTTAGTGGTTTATTTATGCAACAACGAATTGTAACCTTCCTTCTGGCCTTTATCTTGGTTTGTCTTTACACAAATGCCCAAGATCAATATCCCAAAAACGAAAATGTAGACGTGCAACACTATGTGTTTGGCCTTTCCTTAACGGATGCCTCCAACGAAATTCAGGGTGAAACCCAAGTGACCGTCTCCTTCAAAGAAAAAGCCGTACCGTTTGCATTGGATTTGGTTGCCAAATCAGGAGGTTTTGGCATGGAAGTCACCGAGGTTATCGAGGACAGCCTCCAAGCAGACTATACCTATACCGAAAACAAAATCAATATCGTTCCAAAGACAGAGGCCAAAACACAAACGTTCGTGGTAAAGTATCATGGTATTCCCGAAAGAGGTCTGGTCATCGATACCACCAAATTTGGAAAACGTTCCTTTTTTGGAGACAACTGGCCCAATTTGGCGCGGCATTGGCTTGCCTCGGTAGACCACCCATATGATAAGGCGAGCGTGGAATTTCAAATTACGGCTCCAGACCACTACGATGTGGTTGCGACTGGTGAAAAGATAGAAGAGAGTAACCTTGAAAACGGCTACAAACTCACCATTTACCACGAACCGGCTCCTGTTGCTACCAAGGTCATGACCATCGGTGTCACCGAATTTGCAAGTCGCTTGGTAGATGAAGTACAGGACATTCCCGTTACCGCTTGGGTATATCCACAAAACAGATTAGAGGGGTTTCATGATTATACTGTGGCTGGAAAAGTATTGGAATATTTCATCAATACCATTGGCCCGTACTCTTATGCTAAACTGGCCAATATGCAGGCCAAAACCCAATGGGGCGGACTGGAAAATGCCGGGACCATCGCCTATTTTGAAAATTCAGTCACTGGAAATAATGAGGTTGAACCTTTGATTGCCCATGAAATCGCCCACCAGTGGTTTGGTAATTCCGCCACGGAGAAAAGCTGGAACCACGTGTGGCTGAGTGAGGGCTTTGCTACCTATTTCTGTATCCTGTACTTGGAAAACGTGTACGGCGATGACCGCAGAAAAGAAGAATTGGCCATAGATCGAAGGGAAATCATTTCATATTACAAAACCAACCCTTCCCCCATTGTGGATTTGACCATTACCGACCCCATGCGGGTGCTCAGCACTAATACCTACCAAAAAGGAGGCTGGGTGTTGAACATGCTCCGCCATAAATTGGGCGATGACGTATTTTGGAAAGGCATTCGAAAATATTATGTCACTTATCGGAACAGTAACGCGCTAACTGATGATTTTCGGCTGGTAATGGAAGAAGTCTCAGGTAAAAACTTGGAGGGCTTTTTTCAGCAGTGGTTGTTCGTAAAAGGGCATCCGGAACTCAAATGGAATTGGGAATATAAAAAAGGGAAGGTTATGTTGAATTTGGAGCAAATGCAATCGCATCATGTGTTTCAATTTCCGCTGGAAATTGGTCTGGTCAAAGACGGAAAAACCGCTATTGAAACCATTCAAATGAAAGAGCGTTCCGGTAGCTTTGAACTCAATTCAAAAACACGCCCAGATCGCGTGATTTTAGACCCCAACCAATGGATTTTGTTTGAGGACATGAACTAGTTTTCGACCTTTTTCAAGATATTGATTATCCCCAATTAAAGTGCAGAGAATATTTTTGGGATAATATAAGTCGCATTCGTCCACATCTCTTTCAAATCTTAATATTTTCCCCCTAAAAACCCTACCTTCATGGGCTTGTTGTTCATTTTTAATTACTCATATATTCGAACATCAACCTTTAAAATAACCAAAAATTAAAACCACAAGCCATTGAAAACCTCCCCCATAATTCTATCGCTTTTACTATTACTTTCCCTTGGTTGTAAAAATGCCAAAAAGGAGGGAGCAACCGAAACCCAAAATCAAACTGAAAAATTTACAACCAATGATTATGACGACTTAGTTGCCTTTTTTAAAGAATGGAGAACCTTCGAAAAGCCACCTCTTCTTGATGGTGCTCCTGATTACACTGTAGAATCCTTTGAAAAACGCTGGCCGACGTTTAAAGAATTGCAGTCCAAACTGCAATCCATTGACACCACCAATTGGTCCGTGGAAAACAAAGTGGATTGGATGGTTGTTTGGGCTGAAATGAATGGGTATGATTTTTACCATCGCATTTTAAAGCCTTGGGAACGAGATCCTGCTTTTTACAAATCCGTTTGGACGGGTCGAAGTGATGTGCCCGCACATGAAGGTCCTACGCATCATGCCGTAACCGACCTGTGGACGTACACATTTCCACTTTCCCCAGAAGAAAGACAGCGATTGCTATCAGATTTAAAAGTAATCGTACCGCTGAATGCACAAGCCCAGAAAAATTTAACCGGAAATGCCAGAGATTTATGGGTCACCGGAATTCGGGATATTGAGCAACAGAGTAGGGTGCTTTCCCGTCTAAAAGAAAGAGACCATATCAAAGATGATGCAGAATTGGTTGCGGTTATTGATGAGGCCTTAACCTCAACGGATGATCTTGTTTCTTGGTTGCAGGATGAATCCAAATCCAAAACCGGCCCATCGGGAATTGGAAAAGAAAATTACACCTGGTATCTACAAAATGTAAACCTGGTGCCGTTGACCTGGGATGATGAAGTTATGTTGCTAAAAAGAGAGCTTGCCCGCGCTTGGTCCTCGTTAAAATTGGAAGAGCACCATAATAGAAATCTCCCTGAATTAGTGGAGGCGGATTCCCCCGAAGCGTATGATAAAAAGGCGGATGCGGCGGCTACAAACCTGATTAAGTTTTTGGATAAACAAGACATCGTTACCGTAAAACCTTATTTTGAGCCTGCTCTGCGGGAACATTTAGGCAGTTTTGTGCCCAAGGAGACCCGTAATTTTTTCTCCATTGCCATGCATTACGACCCCAGAACGTTATACTCCCATTCGTACCATTGGTTTGAACTGGCGCGTATGGACAATGAGCCCCATAAAAGTGAGATTCGAAAAGGGCCTGTATTGTATAATATTTACAGTTCACGGAATGAAGGAACAGCTACTGCTGTTGAAGAAATGTTCATGCAAGCCGGATTGTATGACGATAGCCCAAGAACCCGTGAGATCATATATATAATGATGGCCCAACGTGCTGCTAGAGGTTTAGGATCATTATACGCCCATGCCAATGAGATGACCATGGAGGAAGCCGGGGGAATTCACAGCGAATACACCCCGCGCGGTTGGATGAAAACGGAAAAAGAGCTGCTTATTTTTGAACAACATCTGTATTTGCGTCAACCTGGATATGGAACCAGTTATATTACCGGTAAATATTTATTGGAAAATGCCATAGCCGATTATGCCAAACTCAAAGAAGTACAGGGCGAACCGTTCGTGGTAAAGAACTTTTTTGATACCCTGAATAGTATTGGAAACATCCCGATTACTTTGGGCCATTGGCAAATGACCGGCTCCGATGACCATTTAAAAGCGATGAACTCCGCTTCAGTTAACTAGCTACAACACTTTACTAAATATTTTGTCAACCCAAATAGGGCATACATCAATTGCATCTAGATTGTAACTGTAAAAAATATAATCTTTACTCCTGTCTGCCGAAAGGCAGGTACGTACCTGTACTTAGTGCCAACCGTAAGACGTGCAAATCACTGAAGTTGAAGTTATGTGCGAGTATTCCACCATCGCTTTGAAAAGGCTGACTTATTTTTATGTTATTATTTTTTCAGCAATTTGTAATGCACAATATTACAAGTATGAAGACAAGGAATGTTTTAGCGATTCAGTACATCTTAATAGACCCTGCACTTCCTCTAATGTAAAGACAACAGAATCTACCACATATAGTATGAACCCTTTGTCCATAACACCTACTTGGAAGGAAGAGGATAGCCATTACTTCCGCCCACTTGACCCTGATCTTGTCATATTGGCTAAAATCGTATCTGTGAATACGGACCATGTAACTGCCAAGGTGTTAAAAGTCTTTGGCCAAAGCAACGCATATAATATGGGCAACCCGTACATTTTTCCCATTCGAAATTACCGTATTCCACCAGAGAACAATAGGTCCCTATCGATTAGACGCCCTGCAATTAAAAAACATCCTCATGTAGATGAACGAATTGAGCCCACGGTGGGAAAAGTATTTTATTTTATCAATGGGCCAACTGAGTTTGAACTGGTAGAGTCAAGCCCGGAGTTTGAAAGAGTGATTGATATCATTGTAACCCGAAAAACCATTTATCCTGATAACCCCACCCAAACTGAAATTGTTAATGACCTGACCGATTGGGATCTTCGTCCACTCGCTTTGCAATATCTTGCCAATTCCAAAAAAGACGCTAAATTTTTTGTGCTGGAAGCCCAACTACAACTTGCACAGGGAAATGATGTTATAGATTGGTATACCCGTAATATGAATGAAGCAGATCATTTGCTCTTTTATGACTGGATTTCCGAGCAAAAATCTTTTCTGACCAGTGCTTATTTAAAAAAAGAACTTCTTCGTCTGGTTGGATGGATCAAGAGTGAAAAAGCATTCGAAATCACCATGAAGATTATTCAAACCTTAGATTATGATGATGCATCTGAAGTCAAGGAAATTCATGATTTCATTCGCAGTTTTAAATATTATGAAGCGTATATAAAGAAAGAGCTTTACCAGAATCAACTGATTGATTTGTGTAAAACGTATTTAAGCAATCCCAGCAGAGATAGAAGTCAGCTTTTATACAAGGATGATGGTATCGGGATTCTACTGAGAAACCTTCAAGGTGAAAAGAAAGAAAAGTTCCAAGCGATACTAGACGAGCTTAAAATTAAATTATAAAAACTGATCACTGCATCATCTTCAAATTGATCACTTCCTGTTCGGTAAGGTGGCGCCAATGGCCCCGGGGCGAGTCTTTCTGTCAACTCAAATGGGGCACACGTCAATTGTATCTAGATTTTGACTTTAAAAAAGATGAACTTCATGCCCGCCTGTTGGACGGGCAGGTAACCGAAGTATTAAAACGGATTCAAATCTTTTAACGTTTTAGCTAATTTGAAAAATGAAACCGAATCTTGAAGAATATAAAGACCGACTCTTCGAAATCCTGTTGAGCAATAATCATCAGGACGGTTTTCTTAATCTAATTGAAAACCTATGTTTTCGAGGTCACACAAAAATAGACATATATGACCTCTTTCACGACTTTCATATGGAAATTCAAGTTGACATTAGAACAAAAGAAAATGAGGGACTCTATGACCGTCTAAGCGAATTCATGGATGGATTTACATCTTGGGGAAAAAATTTCAAGGTTCTACCAAACGAACCTGATTTATGACTATAACTTAATCAGAATCAAACTTAAGATGGCTATAAGTAATTGCTTGTTCTCGCCTACTTCTGAAAATCCTCTCGGATTTTCAGTTTGGTGTGTACTTGCAAAGTTTAGTGCTAACTCACGCAACTACTCATAAGCCGATACCGATACGTGAAACCCCTATTTAATCATCCTTAAATTAATCACCTCTTGCTCTGTTAAGTGGCGCCAATGGCCACGTGGCAAGTCTTTTTTGGTGAGTCCCGCAAAAATGACACGGTCCAATTTGGTGACGTTGTAGCCCAAATGTTCAAAAATACGGCGCACAATTCGGTTACGGCCACTGTGAATCTCCACACCCACTTCGCGTTTGGGTGCCCCTTGGATAAAGCTGATGCTATCTACTTCAATGGTACCATCTTCCAATTCCAAACCTGCCTCAATTTTATGTAGATCGGCCAGACTTAAATTATTGTCCAAGTGCACATGGTAAATTTTGCGCACCCCATGTTTGGGATGGGTCAATTTTTTGGTCAAATCGCCATCATTAGTAAAGAGCAAAAGACCTGTTGTATTTCTATCCAAACGGCCTACGGGCAACAGTCGAGCTTTGGACGCACTGGAAATCAATTCCATGACGGTACGTCTGCCCTTTTCATCACTGGTGGTAGTGATGAAATTTTTGGGTTTGTTTAGAAGGATGTATTCCTTTTTTTCAGGATTAAGGCGTTTGCCATCAAAACGAACATCATCGGAACGCTTTACTTTAAAGCCCATTTCGGTAATCACTTTTCCGTTTACGGTAACATTACCCGCAGCGATGTAGGTATCGGCCTCCCTTCGGGAACAAATGCCCGCATTGGCAATATAGCGGTTCAACCGAATCTCGTCTGGATTGGATTTTTTTACCGGAGCATTTCGCTTTTCATGGGGTTTGTAATTTTTAGAATAGGGCTTTCGTTGATTGCCCCCTTTGGTATTTCGGGAAGGTTTCCGATTACGGTTATTGTCTGATTTCGCCATCAGTCGTGAATTTTTTGCAAATGTAGTCTTTTTACACTCCAAAAAACTAAAGAGACAAAGAATTACAAAATACGGTTCAATACCAAATCCACATCAATCAAAAGAATACTGAAAACTCCCGCTACAATGATGAATTTCAATATGTTGTGCAACCACACGTAGTGCCTTTTATCCTTAGATTTCCAAAGAAGCACCAAAAACAAAATCAGAAGTACAATACAACCAATGAAATAAAGGTACATATAGCCCACATCAAAGGTTTTGATGAGCAAGAGAGCCGGAACCAAAGTCAATACAATCAAGAGTGCAATGATGAACTTGGAAACTTTTGGCCCATAGATAATGGGAATGGTCTTGTAGTTCTGAGCCATATCACCTGCCATATTTTCCAAATCCTTGATCATTTCGCGGGCCAAAATCAACAAGAACAAAAAGAGGGCGTGTACAAATATGACCGTTTGAAAGTTTCTATAGTAGACAAACACCACAAAGAAGGGTGCAATGGCCAAGGTGGCCGATACCAAGTTGCCCACAAAAGGTATCCGTTTAAGCTTGTGTGAATAGAACCAAATCCCAAAAATATAAGCCGAAAAGAACAACACCGCCCGAAACGAAATGTAACTGGCCGCCAACACCGCCAAAAAATTCAGGATAAAATAGGTTGTTAGTTTAAAACGTTGACTTACCAACCTATCCAACATGCTTTTGGTGGGTTTGTTGATCAAGTCCTTTTCCGCATCATAAAAATTGTTGATGATGTATCCGCTGGCAATCACCAGCGCCGAAGCGGTAACGATCAAAAATAAATTAAGGTCAAAAACCACCTGCCGAAGCGGGATATTTGGGGATAAAATATAGATGGATGCCAAGTATTGAGCCAGTGTAATGACCAGAATATTGTACCCTCGCACCACAGAGAACAGGCTCAACAGCTTAAAAAGCAAGAGTTTGTTTTTTCTACTAAGCATGGGATTGCTTTTAGAAGTTGTACACGACTTCCAAATTGTAGTCTTTGAGTGCTTTTTTGGCTTTCTCCAAGTCTTCGGTAAAGCCCAAAATATATCCGCCACCACCAGAACCACAGAGTTTTAGGTAATAATCATTGGTTTCAATACCGTGCTGCCACAATTGGTGGAATTTGGCCGGAATCATAGGCTTAAAATGATCCAAAACTACGTGCGAAAGCTGTTTTAGGTTCCCGAAAAGGGATTTTACATTACCATTCAAGAAATCTTCCACACAGGCATCGGTATGCTTTACAAACTGGTTTTTAATCATGTTCCTGAACCCTTCCTGCTTCATTTTCTCCATAAAAATCTGAACCATGGGTGCCGTCTCCCCTGTGATTCCACTATCCAACAAAAACACAGCTCCTTTGCCGTTGGTATTTTGGGATGGAATGCTAGTGGATTCAATATTGTCCTGGGACTTAATGAGAATAGGCAGACTGAGGTAACTGTTCAAAGGATCTAATCCTGAGGACTTTCCGTGGAAAAAAGATTCCATTTTCCCGAAGATTTTTTTCAGCTTCAACAGCTTGTCCCTGGTAAGGTTTTCAAGAACAGTAATCTTATCATTGGCATATTTATCATAGATAGCGGCTACTAAGGCTCCACTACTTCCAATGCCATAGCCTTGCGGAATGGAGCTGTCAAAATACATTCCGTTGGCGATGTCCTTTTCCAAAGATGCCATATCAAAAGAGACCAAACCCTTTTCCCGCTCTTCAATATTTTTCAGGTATTCTGCAAAAGCCTTAAGACTTTCATTGGACTTTTTGGCCAAGTCAGAATCGTTTTTGTCCCGCTTTAAAGCTCCTTTAAAAAAGTTATAGGGAATTGAAAGCCCTTTGGAATCTTTGATGATTCCATACTCTCCGAAAAGTAAAATTTTAGAATAAAATAGTGGACCTTTCATATGCTTCTACCAAGATACAAACAATTTTGTTTAATTTTAAATACATCTCGATAAACAAAACAGTTTTCTCCTTGAAATCACTGATTCCTTTTATAACACGGGACAAATAACGCAAAAAAACGGCTTAACTGTTATTTCTTACCCATTATTTTTTTGGCACCAACGCCAATGCGGTCGCAAATATAGTGCCCATTCTCACAGTGTGCAACCAATTCATCCTGAATAAATTGAATGGCTTTTTCCTTTACCGATTCTGGGTAGAGTACATGCACATTGGCCCCAGCATCCAAGGTAAAACAAATGGGGACTTTGGACTCGCTTCGGTATTTCCAAATTTTGTTGATGATTTCCAAGGTATCGGGTTTCATCAAAATAAAATAGGGCATACTGGTCATCATCATGGCGTGAAGGGTAAGTGCCTCACTTTCCACTATTTTGATAAAATCCTGCAAATTACCTTCCGCAAAAATGGATTTTAAATTATCTAAATTGTCAAAGGCCTGTTGAAACCTTTTTTCAGCGTATGGATGTCCATGCATTAGATCGTGACCCACGGTGCTGCTCACTTGTTTTTGCCCTTTGTGTACCAACAAAATGGTATCGTGATAGTTTTTAAAAATAGGGTTGACCTCAAACGGGTATTTGATTCCGTATAAATTTGAGCTACTGGGAATTTGGGGATGTTTGCCCCATTGGATTAAATCACCCTCAACACTCCTACAGGCACTTCCAGAGCCCAGTCGGGCCAAAAAAGATGCTTTTCTGGAGAAAAACATTTCATCCATTTCAGGGTTCAACTGCTTTTCAATCTCCATTAAACAAAGTGACAACGCCGCCATACCACTCGCTGACGATGCAATTCCACTACTGTGCGGAAAAGAATTGGAAGTTTCAATGGTAAAGTCATACTCCTTTAAAAAAGGCACATAGTCCGCAATCCGATTAAAAAAAGTTTCAATCTTTGGTTTGAAATCTGTCTTGGGCTTCCCTTCAAAAAGCAAATCAAAAGAGAATCCACCTGTATTACCCTCTTTCTTTTGATATGAAATTGTGGTAGTGGTAGCACAGGCATCCAATGTAAAACTAATGGAAGGGTTTGCCGGGATTTGATTGGCCAATTTGCCCCAATATTTCACCAAGGCAATATTGCTGGGCGCTTTCCAAGTCACTTTTCCATTTTTAGAAAAATGTTGGTATGGTGCTGGCAAAAAATCTTTTTCCGTCATGGGAAAGCTATTTGGGCAAATATACGGTTGCAACACTCGTATTGGAAATTGGATTGAAATAAATTCTTATTTTAGACGGAGTTGCACCAACCATGAAAAAAAGAATCATTTACATTGCCATAAGCATTGCCGTATGTTTGTTGATAGGGCTTCTAGCTGGATTCGCCACACAGAGCTCGGTAAATGATTGGTACGCTACCCTGAACAAACCCGAATTTACTCCTCCCAACGCCCTTTTTGCACCCGTTTGGACGGTACTGTACGTCCTCATGGGAGTGGCTGCAGGGATTGTTTGGTCCAAAGGATACCACCATGTTTGGGTAAAGACCGCTTTGTACCATTTTGTGTTTCAATTGTTGTTCAACGCTTTGTGGAGCATTGTCTTCTTCGGACTGAAAAATCCATTTGTGGCGCTTTTGGTCATTTTAATCTTACTGTGCTTGATCATGTTGACCATTAAATGGTTCAATGTGGTAAGTAAACCAGCAGCTATTTTAATGATTCCCTACTTGCTTTGGGTTGGATTTGCCGCTGTGCTGAATTACAGAATTTGGGAGCTTAATTCGTAGGAAGTCCAAGTGCAAGAATCAAGTACAAGTTCAATTACCCAATGCTGCGGAATACTATTGGGTCATTTCCAACAGCTTTTTCATAGTTTTTTGGTTACGAGTAGTAGCTTCCACCTTTAATTTTCGTTCTATAAGATTGTTGTTGAGTTTGGCATTGCCATACCCTTTTTTGCACATCAGATAGATACATTTTTCTGTTATATAAAAGTCTTCATTTTGAAAGGTGAGTTCTTCAAATTGTAGTACCAAATCCTTTTCAGGAGCTTGTTTGAGCAGCACATAATACAATCTGTTTTCCTCGGCTCCTGCTGCAAAGGGATTGTCGTCCAGAATTTTTTGAACGTCATTCCCACCAACCACCAAAGTCGGCACATCAAAGCCAAAGTTCTTGGCTATGGCTTCATGAATCTTATATTCAAGCGTGCTTACCTCTTTAATTCCACTATCAAAAATAATATTCTCGCTCTGAATGTAAGTCTGCACATTTTCCAATCCGCTTTTGGTCAAAGTTTCCCGTAATTCGGCCATTTTAATTTTCTTCTGGCCACTCACATTTATTCCGCGTAAAAGTGCTATAAAAGTCTTCTTCATTGTTTTTGAGGAAATTACTCAGATTAATTTTAGTAAATTCAAACGCATTAAATTAACTAAAATGAATCAATATATCCTTGCTCTGGATCAGGGTACCACAAGTTCCCGTGCTGTGGTCTTTGATCAAAAAGGAAGTATTATTTCCGTTGCACAGAAAGAATTCACCCAAATTTTTCCACAACCCGGATGGGTAGAGCATGATCCCAATGAAATCTGGGCCACACAAGCGGGAATGGCGGCCGAAGCCGTGAGCAAAAAAGGGCTGAAAGGTGAACAAATGGCAGCTATTGGCATCACCAATCAACGGGAAACGGTAGTGGTCTGGGACAGAAACTCTGGAGAACCCATTTACAATGCCATTGTGTGGCAAGATAAGCGTACCGCTGATTATTGTGATGAACTGAAAAGTCAAGGGAAATCCCAAATGATTCGAGAAAAGACCGGACTCGTCATTGATTCCTATTTTTCAGGAACCAAGGTTAAATGGATTTTGGACAACGTGGAAGGGGCTCGAGAAAAAGCTGGGGCTGGGGAATTGGTTCTCGGCACCATCGATACCTGGCTGATTTGGAAAATGACAGAGGGCAAACTTCATATCACGGATGTGACCAATGCTTGTCGCTCCATGCTGTTCAACATCAATACCATGGACTGGGACCATGAGCTTTTGGAGTTGCTAACGATCCCCAAGAGCATGCTTCCTCAAGTAAAACAATCCAGCGAGGTCTACGGACATACCAGTCCAAATTTCTTTGCTTCCAAAATACCAATTGCAGGCATTGCTGGAGATCAGCAAGCTGCCTTGTTCGGACAGATGTGTACCAAAAAAGGGATGGTAAAAAATACCTATGGCACCGGTTGTTTTATGCTGATGAACATTGGGGACAAACCTATTGTTTCAGAAAACAGACTTTTAACAACGGTTGCTTGGAAAATCAATGGAAAAACCCAATATGCCTTTGAAGGAAGCATTTTTATTGCTGGAGCGGTGGTACAATGGCTTCGCGACAGTCTCGGTATCATTAAAAAATCATCCGATGTGGAAAAATTGGCCAGTTCGGTGGATAGTTCCGAAGGGGTTTATTTTGTTCCTGCCTTTGCCGGATTGGGCGCTCCCCATTGGAACCAACGGGCACAAGGAACCATTTTTGGACTCACACGCGGTAGCACCGATGCACATATCGCAAGAGCAGCTTTGGAGTCCATTGCCTACCAGACCATGGACATTTTAAAGGCTATGGAAGCTGATTCTGGAATCTCGATCAAAGAGCTTCGGGTAGACGGTGGAGCGACGGTGAATGATATGCTGATGCAATTTCAGGCCGATGTTTTGAACACGGTTACGGTACGACCCAAGATTGTGGAAACTACGGTGATGGGTGCTGCTTATTTAGCTGGATTAGCGGTTGGATATTGGAAAAATACGGATGAAATTCAGGATATTTGGCAGGCCGATGTGCATTTCAATCCATCAACCAACCAAAAAACCATTGAAAAAGGCATTCAAGGTTGGTATAGGGCCATTAAAGCTTTAGAATATTGGACAAAAATCCCAAATAATTGAACAAAATAACCACACCATTAACTTAATCATCTAATCGTATGACTCCTTTTATTGCTGAGATTGTAGGCACCTTTTTGCTTATGCTTTTAGGGTGCGGTGTAAATGCCAATGTTTCTTTACAAAAAACCTACGGCTCAGGTTCAGGTTGGATTGTAATCACTACCGGATGGGCCTTTGCGGTCTACACCGGGGTGGTGGTGGCTGGTCCTTACAGCGGTGCGCACATTAATCCCGCTGTAACTATTGGTCTTGCGGTTGCTGGAGAATTTCCAGTAAGCGATATTGCTCCTTATATCATTGCCCAATTTATAGGAGCTATGTTGGCCGCTTTTTTCGTTTGGTTGATCAATAAGGACCATTTTGATGCCACCCCAGATGGCGACACCAAAAGAGCTGTTTTTTGCAACGCACCTGCCATTCCAAATACGTTCCTAAACCTCCTCACCGAAATCTTGGGAACATTTGTACTCGTGTTTGCCGTACTTTATTTTACGGATGCCACCATTTCTTCGGATAACACCATAATAGGACTTGGGTCTTTGGGGGCACTTCCAGTAGCTTTGATTGTTTGGGGCATAGGT
>JAUIBH010000099.1 GCA_030427985.1 Bacteroidia bacterium
TGCACGCCGGTTTTAAAGCGGCCCAGGGCGATGTGGTTATTACCATGGATGCCGACCTACAGGACAATCCCGAAGAAATCCCGGAACTCTATCGCATGATCAAGGAAAAAGGCGATCATGTGGTCTCGGGCTGGAAAAAGAAACGTTACGACTCCGTCATCACAAAAAATATCCCCTCCAAACTCTTTAATTGGGCCGCCCGAAGAACCTCTGGGGTAAAACTTCACGATTTTAATTGCGGACTAAAGGCCTTTGATGGCCTAGTGGTAAAAAACATTGATGTGCACGGAGAAATGCATCGTTACATCCCTGTGCTGGCCAAAAACGCAGGTTTTTCCAACATCAGCGAAAAAGTGGTGCAGCACCAAGCCCGAAAATATGGCACTACCAAATTTGGGGCAGAGCGTTTTATCAACGGTTTTTTGGATTTGATCACCATTTGGTTCGTTTCCAAATTTGGGCGCCAACCCATGCATCTTTTTGGGGCTCTGGGTGTACTCATGTTTATTGTGGGCTTCGGATTTGCCCTCTATCTGGGTATCGATAAGTTATTTTTAAATCCTACTGGGCGATTGATCACAGAACGACCCCAGTTTTTCATAGCACTAACCGCTATGATCATAGGGACACAACTTTTTTTGGCAGGTTTTATTGGGGAAATCATGGTACGGTCTCGAAAAAACGATACACGGTATTCCATTTCCGATAAAATAAACGTTTAGCACCTTCCAAAACTGATAATCTTTGTATTTTTAGGCCATACTAAACAAGCATATTCTATATGGATTCCATTACTTCTGCAGCGCAAGCTTGGTTAACCGATTTTTTTGACGAAAACACCAAAAAGGAAATTCAAAATCTTCTTCAAAACGACACGGAAGAACTCAAGGAACGTTTCTACAAGGATTTGGAATTTGGTACCGGAGGGATGCGCGGCATTATGGGGGTTGGAACCAACAGAATCAACAAATATACGCTAGGGAAAAACACGCAAGGACTCAGTAATTACCTGAAGAAATCTTATACCGATAGTGACATTAAAGTGGTAATCGCTTATGATTGCAGGCACAATTCCGATACGCTGGCGCGGACGGTGGCGGAAGTTTTTTCGGCCAATGGAATTCGAGTCCACTTGTTTTCAGAGCTACGCACCACCCCAGAACTTTCTTTTGCGGTTCGGTATTTGGGTTGCCACGCTGGAATTGTATTGACCGCTTCACACAACCCACCAGAATACAACGGTTACAAGGTCTATTGGGCCGATGGAGGACAGATTGTACCGCCTCAGGATGGTGAAATTATTGCAGAAATAAATTCCTTGTCTTTTGAGGACATCAAATTTAATGCTGATGATAGCCTCATCCACCTTGTTGATGAAGAAGTGGACGAAGCGTTTTTTGAAGCTTCCGTAAAAAATGGGAGTTTTGATGCCCAGGGCAAGGACGACTTCAAGATTGTCTTCACTTCGCTGCATGGAACATCCATTACGGCCATTCCCGAAGTATTGAAACGTGCTGGCTACAAAAATGTCACCATTATCGAGGAACAGGCAAAACCCGATGGTGGCTTTCCTACGGTTAAATCGCCAAATCCCGAAGAACCCGAAGCATTGGCCATGGCCATTAAAAAAGCGGAGGAAATCGGTGCGGACATGGTCGTGGGAACTGACCCGGACAGTGACCGACTCGGAATCGCAGTTCGGAATTTGGAAGGCAAGATGGAGCTCCTCAACGGAAACCAGACTATGGTCTTGATGACCAAGTTTCTTTTGGACCAGTACAAGGAGAAAGGCTTCAAAGGCAACGAATTTATAGCTACCACCATTGTTTCCACCCCAATGATGGAACAAATGGCCCGGGACTATGGCGTGGAATATAAAACAGCCCTCACCGGTTTTAAATGGATTGGCAAAATGATCAAGGATTTTCCTAATTCCAAGTTTATTGGCGGTGGGGAAGAAAGTTTTGGCTATATGGTAGGCGATTTTGTTCGCGACAAGGACGCCGTCACCTCTACCCTATTGGCTTGTGAAATTGCCGCTAACGCCAAGGCCAATGGCAGTTCTTTTTATAAGGATTTGATAGATTGTTATGTGCAATTTGGGTTCTACAAAGAAAAATTGATTTCCCTAACGAAAAAAGGAATCAGCGGAGCGGAAGAAATCAAGCAAATGCTCATCGACTTTAAGGAAAATCCGGTGGAATCCGTACAAGGTTCTAAATTGCTGTGGATTGAAGATTACAACACCTCCGTCGCCAAAAATGTGCAAACGGGAGAGGAACGGACCATGCATCTGCCCAAATCCAACGTATTGATCTATGAAACAGAAGATGGCACCCGAATCGCGGCTAGACCCAGTGGTACGGAACCTAAAGTGAAGTTCTACATCAGCACCAATGCAAAATTGGCAACCGCCGAGGATTATAAATCCGTAAATTCGCAGTTGGATACCAAAATTGATGGCATCCTTTCTGAACTGAATTTGTAGGTGAATGAACTACTTTAAAAAGATACTCCGTTTTGCGGGCCCTTACCGCAAATACGGTTATTTGAATATTTTCTTCAATATTCTTTATGCGCTTTTCAGTGCCCTGTCCTTTGCTGCGCTTATTCCCATGTTGGATGTGTTGTTTAAACCGGAGCAAAAGGTCTACGTAAAGCCCATTTATGGCGGTTTTTCCAAATCAAAGGATTATTTACAGGACTATATCAACTATCGGGTCACCGCCTATTCTGGTGACGATGATATGAAAGGATTGGTGTTGGTCATCAGTTTGGTGTTGGCTCTCTTCCTTTTAAAGAATGCCTTTAACTATTTGGCGATGTATTTCATTACGTTTTTGAGAAATGGGGTGCTCAAGGATATCCGGAATAGCATGTACAAAAAGATAGTGGACCTACCCATCTCCTATTTCTCGGAAAAACGGAAAGGTGATGTCATAGCACGAATCACTTCCGATGTATTGGAAATACAACATTCCTTCCTGTCCATTTTGGAATTGATTGTACGTGAACCATTGACCATCCTCTTTACCATTTTGGTCATGTTCGGAATAAGTGCTAAACTGACCATTTTTGTTTTCATTTTCATCCCCATCGCTGGAATGTTGATTTCCAGAATTGGGAAATCACTCAAACGAAAATCCGACCGGGTTCAAAAGGAACAAGGCGAATTTTTGTCCATTGTGGAAGAAACCTTGGGCGGACTTCGGGTCATTAAGGCCTTTAATTCTGAATCCAAGTTTTACAATACGTTCAAAACTTCAACCACACGATTCTTCAGGTTTTCCAATTCATTGTTGAATCGGCAAAATTTGGCCTCGCCTACGGGGGAGTTCTTGGGAATTTTGGTGATAGGCGTTTTGCTTTGGTTTGGTGGAAAAATGGTGTTAGTGGATAAAACCTTGGACGCATCATCATTCATTGCCTACATGGGGTTGGCCTACAACATTCTTACTCCGGCCAAAGCCATCAGCAAGGCATCCTACGGGGTGAAAAAAGGAAATGCCGCGGCAGAACGCGTTTTAGAAATCCTCGAGTCCGAAAATCCCATCAAGGATACAGAAGGAGCGGTAGAGAAAAATGATTTCAACTCAGGTATTGAACTCAAAAACATTTCCTTTAAGTATGAAGATGATTATGTGTTAAAGGATTTCAACCTAAAGGTTGATAAAGGCCATACAGTGGCCTTGGTGGGGCAATCCGGTAGTGGAAAAAGTACCGTGGCGAATTTGGTCACCCGTTTCTACGATGTCAATGAAGGTGAACTTTTGATAGATGGCACCAACATTAAGAACATCACTAAAAAATCGCTCCGCGGGCTCATGGGCTTGGTAACGCAAGACTCCATTCTCTTTAACGATACGGTGAAGAACAACATTGCCCTGGGCAAGGAAAATGCCACCACGGAGGAAATCATTGCTGCAGCTAAAGTAGCCAATGCGCATGACTTTATTATGGACCTCCCCCACGGCTACGACACCAATATTGGGGATAGCGGCAACAAATTGAGTGGTGGTCAGAAACAACGCCTCTCCATTGCACGTGCCGTGCTTAAAAATCCACCTATCATGATTTTGGACGAGGCCACCTCAGCCTTGGATACAGAGAGTGAACGTTTGGTTCAGGACGCTTTGGAAAAAATGATGCAGAACCGGACTTCAATAGTAATTGCGCACCGATTATCCACCATTCAAAATGCAGATTCTATTGTGGTGCTGAGTAAAGGCAAAATTGTGGAACAAGGCACCCATGACGAGCTGATGAAATCCAAAAAAGGCTATAAAAAGCTGGTAGAAATGCAGTCGTTTTAATCCCAGTTCCCTCTATCTGGATTGAAAGGCTTGCCTTGCCCTCGCTCAGATTGACAAACAAAAGCCCAATTCTATTGAAAAACCAACTTTGCAATCCGATTGCTACCGGCAGCATAAGCCACTGAATCGTTCAGAAACCGGAGGGTATAAAACGATTCGTCACTAAACGATTTCCAATTCGCTCCCCCATCTCCTGAGTACGAAATCCCAGTAAACCCTGCAGCAACCAACCCTTTTCCTTCTGAATTTGGAACAAACTGCACACAACTTTTATAGTTGGGTTCCTGCCCGTCCGCAATAAGATTCCACGTTTTCCCACCATCAAGGGTAATGATCTTATTGGCCTTATTGGATTCGGGCTTAGTGTAATCCCCGCCAATGGCAAAACCAGTATTTTCATCATAAAAATCCATGGAATAAATCCCTTGGGTTTCCTCTTGGTGAATGATATCTGTTTGCTGAACGGTCCATGTTGCTCCCTTATCTGTTGAATGATATACTCGCCCGGCAGTGGTTCCAATCCAGGCTTGATTTCCCACCAAGGCAACATTACTATTGCTGGCCGCAAAGGCACCCTCACCTTCAATGCCTTCGGGTAAATCCGCACACGGGATTTTGTTCCAAGTTTGTCCACTATCCCTAGTAATGATGATAGAAAGGCATCCATCAACTGTATCGCCCACAGCGATACCTTCGGTTTCATTCCAAAAAGCCATGCAATCGTAGAATACGCCCTCACCTTCTTCTTTGTAAACTAATTCCATTTTTCCCTGGTGACCTGTTTTGTAGAGCAGCGCAGGACTATCAATGGAAAGCATAAAAAAATCATTAGAAGTATTTCCCACTGCCCTGAATGCAGGTGTAATGGAATCATGGTGTTGAACGTTGGAGCGAACCTTTTGTGATGCCAAATCTACAGTTCCATACTTCCCTCCACTTCCTGCAAATGCCAAGGTCCTACCATCCAAAAACGTAATGGCCCGGATACTTACCGAGTCTTCATAAACTGGAGTTATGGAGACGGATTTATACGGCTGATAACGTTGTTCCTCGGCACAGGAAATCAAAATCAGGAGGAACAAAACCAAAGGAGAAAATCGCATGTTATTTATTTTCCGTAAAAGTACACAGAAATGGTACCTTTGCAACCTTATTTCACACCATGCGTTTACATCGAAATCTTGTTTTTGCCGTAATTGATGCCCTGGAAATGATTTTCAATGATGGGGAATATGCCGATAAAGTCATAGAAAAGGTTTTGCGGTATGATAAACGCTGGGGCGCCCGTGACCGTGGTTTTATTGCCGAGACCACATACGATATTGTTCGATGGAAACGGCTCTACACTGAAATTGCCGAAGCCAACGAACCTTACACCCGCCCCCATTTGTTCCGATTGTTCTCGGTGTGGTGCGTATTGCGAGGTATCCGAATTCCAGATTGGAAACAGTTGGAAGGCACCCCGGAACGGCGAATCAAGGGTCGGTTTGATGAGTTGTCAAAAATCAGAAAATTCAGGGAATCCATTCCAGATTGGATAGACGATTTGGGCGAGAAAGCATTGGGAGATAAACTTTGGACCAAGGAAATTGCTGCACTCAATCAGCAAGCTGATGTCATCCTCCGCGTCAATACCCTCAAAACCAATAAAGTACAATTACAGGCCTTTTTGGCCAAGGACGATATTGAGACGGAGACCTTGGAAGGCTACCCAGATGCATTGCGATTAAAGGAACGAAAGAATGTCTTTACCACGCAGGCCTTTAAAGATGGGTTATTTGAGGTACAGGATGCTTCTTCCCAATTGGTCGCTCCCTTTTTGGAAGTGAAACCCGGGCAACGGGTCATTGATGCTTGTGCCGGTGCTGGGGGTAAAACCCTCCACTTGGCCTCCCAAATGGAAAATAAGGGACAACTCATTGCCCTGGACATTTACGAAAGTAAATTGAAAAAGCTCAAGATTCGAGCGCGACGCAACGGGGTGCATAATTTTGAAACCAGGGTCATTGATTCCACCAAAGTCATTAAAAAATTGCACAACAGCGCAGACCGAATATTGTTGGATGCTCCTTGCTCCGGTTTAGGAGTCCTGAAAAGAAACCCGGACTCCAAATGGAAATTGGAGCCTGAGTTCATTGACCGAATTATGGGCGTGCAGCAGGATATTCTTCAGAATTATAGCAAAATGTTGAAAAAAGGTGGGCAGATGGTCTATGCCACCTGTTCCATTCTACCCCAAGAAAACACAGAGCAGGTCCAAAAATTCCTCGCATCAGAAGCTGGACAGGATTTTGAGTTCATCAAAGAGAAAAACGTCTATGCCTCAGAAAGTGGTTTTGATGGATTTTATATGGCTTTGTTGAAGAAGAATTAGAACTTATTCTTCCCTTACAAATTCGGCTACAACAAGCGTGGATTTGGCTACATCCCTCATTTTGATTTGGAACAACTTTGCAGTGTCAATTCATAGAAATTTAAAACAAAGAAAAATGGACACAAAAAAAGTTTGGTTGGTCACAGGAGCCTCAAAAGGTCTTGGACTGGCACTAGTGAAAAAGTTATTGGATCAAGGTTACCGGGTTGCCGCTACTTCAAGAAGTTTAGCTGCGCTGGAAGGTGCAGTAGGTGCTCAGGAGAATTTTCTGCCATTGGAAGTTGATTTAATGAGCGAGGCAAGTGTGGCCTCCGGCATCTCCAAAACAGTTGAAACCTTTGGAAGTTTGGATGTAGTGGTCAACAATGCAGGATATGGTCAAAATGGAACCTTGGAAGAGCTGACCGACGCAGAGTCCCGAGAAAATTTTGACGTGAACGTCTTTGGGCTATTGAACGTGGTTCGAAAAGTTATGCCAACCCTCAGAAATCAAGGGAGCGGGCATATTTTCAACATCGCTTCCGTAGCCGGTATGGTAGCCAACTTCCCCGGATTTGGCATCTACTGCGCCACAAAATTTGCGGTTGTTGGACTAACCGAAGCGCTTTCAGAAGAAGCAAAACCTTTTGGAATCAATACCACACTGGTTTATCCTGGCTATTTCCGTACTGAATTTTTGACAAGCGATTCCTTGCACTTGGCCAATAACAGGATGGATATCTATACCCAAGCCCGTGAGTTTGAACGTCTTCACTTGGAAGAAATTTCTGGAAATCAGTTGGGTGACCCAGAAAAAGCCGCGGAGGTCCTTATTCAAGTGGCTGAAAGTGACAATCCCATGCTACATTTATTTCTGGGAAGTGATGCGTATGCCATGGCTGAGAATAAATTGAAAACCTTGGAAAGTGCTTTGCTCAATGGTAAGGAATTGAGCTATTCCACCGACTTTGTAAATTAATATTTAATTTGGATCAATGCTGGGCCGACCATTTGGTTCGGCCGGCATTTTCCTGATTTTTATACCAATTTATATGTACACCTTCAACACCATAAACGAGTTTCACACCTTCTGTAATCTACCAAAACCGGAGCATCCTTTGGTAAGCTTAATTGATTATTCAAAAGTAAACTACCAAACTCATGATACAGAGGTCACTTGGACACAAAATTTCTATTCCATTGGTTTAAAACGGGATATTCCAGCCAAGGTGAGGTATGGTCAACAGGAGTACGATTTTGATGAGGGCTTGTTGAGTTTTATTGCTCCCCGACAAGTGCTTCAGCTTGAAATGTTGCCATCCGAAACAACACCTTCAGGTTGGTTACTGCTCATCCATCCCGATTTTTTATGGAATACCCCACTGGCCAAAAACATCAAAAACTATGAATTCTTTGGATATGCCATTAATGAAGCCCTTTTTCTTTCTGAAAGGGAAGAGAAAACCCTAACGGATATCCTGCTGAATATTCAAAACGAGTACCATTCCAATACAGATAAATTCAGTCAAAACATCATCATTGCACAACTGGAATTATTTCTTAATTATGCAGAACGCTATTATCAACGCCAATTCATCACACGAAAAATTTCAAACCACGAGATTTTGGTTCGGTTGGAGGACTTTCTCAACGCTTACTTCAACAGTGAGGAAACCATCCATAAAGGGCTCCCTACGGTCCAATATGTTGCGGAAGCCTTGAATGTTTCCTCCAATTATCTGAGCAGTCTGCTCAAAGTATTGACAGGACAGAGCACTCAACAGCATATCCATGAAAAATTGATTGAAAAAGCGAAAGAAAAACTGTCCACCACCCAACTTTCCATAAGTGAGATTGCCTATACCTTAGGGTTTGAGCATTCTCAATCGTTCAGTAAACTGTTCAAAATCAAGACCAAGCAATCACCTGTGGAATTTAGGGCAACTTTTAATTAAAAATGCCCCAAATTTGGGGCATGGTAAATCTTACTAAGGATTTCGTTATTCCTTCACTGTAGGATACTCAACTCCCAACTGCTCCAAAAAGGTATCATATTTGGTCTCATCGTAATAGAATTTCTCCAACTCATCCCGAAACTGACCCTGTTTATCTTTGTTTAAATAAATGGGTGGCATATCATCTGCAGCAATCATGGGCTGATATTTGGTCTCCTTACTTTGCTCATTGTTGAAATAATCCCAAGCGCCTTGGAGCAATTCGGGTTTCAACAAAAAGTCCAATAGGGTCATGGCCTCCGCTTTTGCGCCTGCAGTTACCCCCTTATGGGCAATAGGCGTGGCCATTGCAATGGCGTTACTCCAATGGTGACCCTGCAATCCGGGAATATTGGAAGGAAAACGCATGGTCACTATTGGGATTTTCCAAGAAATGTCCCCAATATCATCAGAACCACCACTGACAGGTTCCAAAACAGGAA
The DNA here is from genome assembly GCA_030427985.1 of Bacteroidia bacterium. Lineage (GTDB taxonomy): Bacteria > Bacteroidota > Bacteroidia > Flavobacteriales > Flavobacteriaceae > Flagellimonas. Next base: position 9,104 of record JAUIBH010000099.1, read on the forward strand.
GGCCCAATTCAGATAATTCAGTGGGTAATCCTTCAATTTCATCAGAACCGACTTCGGTCTGAACCGCTTTGGCCAAGGTTTGGTCAGCTTCGGACCACGTAGGTAAACCGACTTCTTTAATATTTTCATACATGGTCTCAGCAATCACTTTATTATAGTGTCTGGGCCAAGCTGTTCCCAAAACCCTTGAGGTCATGGTAGTTCCTGTCATCAAAGCTGCACCTTTGGCAATATCGTTGGCTTCGGCATACATTTCCATGATACCTTCATATTTAATATCCCTAAAATAGAACCAGATGGCCGCTTTGGAAGGGACCACATTGGGTTGGTCGCCGGCATCGGTAAAAATGGAATGGGAACGCTTTAACGGATGCAAATGTTCCCGTTTGTAGTTCCAACCAATGTTCATGAGTTCAGCAGCGTCCAAAGCACTTCTACCTCTCCATGGCGCACCTGCGGAGTGGGCAGCTTCTCCTTCAAACAGGTACTCTACGGAAATGAGTCCCGTTCCGCGGGTTGGACCCCAAGAAACCCCAAAATTGTTCCCTACGTGGGTAAAGATGCACATGTCGATGTCATCAAAAAGACCATCGCGCACGTACCAAGCTTTCGCAGCGACCAATTCTTCTGCAATTCCAGGCCAAAGAATCAAAGTCCCCCCAATATTTTCACGTTCCATGATTTCCTTTACCGCCAAGGCCGAGGTAATATTCAACGGAATACCGGAATTGTGACCCTCACCATGACCGGGTGCACCTTCCACCATGGGTTTGTGGTAGGCCACACCAGGATATTGCGAAGCTTTAGGAATACAATCCACATCGGAACCTAACGCAATGGTGGGGCCATCCCCATTGCTCCACGTAGCAAACCACGCCGTGGGAATCCCAGAAATGGAATGCTCTATGGTAAATCCATTGCTTTCCAAGATGCCTGTTAGATATTTGGAACTCTCCTCCTCTTGAAAACCGAGTTCAGCAAAGCTGAAAATCTTGTCTACCATGACCTGGGACTGCTTTTTATGGTCTTCCACAATTTGGGCGACCTCGGTCTTTAGTTTTTCAATTTGCCTTTTGGAATATTTTTTTTGGGCAGTTGCCGTGGCAACACAACAGAACAACAGTGCCCCGGTCAATAGGGTATTGACAGTTTTCATACAGTTGGATTTTGAATTAGCATTAATCCTTCTAAGATAATGAAAGAGGATAAAAATCACTAAACCAATATGCAACTGCCTTCTTATTATTCAATACTTCATAAAATTTTGCCCTGATAATTGGCTTTTCGCCTCATTGAGCCCTACTTATTTAACTTACTATTTTGAAAGATGAATTCATATTATCCCCCTGACCATATTTTTTAATAGGTGCTTAAAAAAGTTAATGTAGTCACCTTTATCCCCATAGCT
>JAUIBH010000100.1 GCA_030427985.1 Bacteroidia bacterium
CTCCTGTTCGCGTAAAGCTTCAATATCTTTCGCATCAAAGAGGGAATTCTCCAAAGCCATTACTTCCAATTGCGCAATGGTTTCATAAAGATTGCTGGCTTCGGTTTTGGTCAAATTTGTCACCACAAAACCCCGATTGGGAACCGCGTTGATCACGCGGGCCTGCTCCAATTGGCTCAATGCTTCGCGAATAGGGGTAACGCTAATGCCAATGGTTCGCGATAAAGCCGCAAGGTTAATCGTTTTTCCAATGGCAAGCTCTCCCTTTTCTATCTGACCCAACAAGTGGTCTTTTACAGAATCTCTAAGGACGGTTATTTGGCTCATGGTACTAAAGTACAAATCGTATACGATTTAACGGAAAACTTTTGAGACTAGTATTAATAATGGCCTTGAATTTGCATCATAATACTGGATTCTTAGTCCATTTTTTTATCCAAAAATGAATCCAAATTGCCCAAAGCCGTATCCCAAAACTGCTCATAAAACTTTACCCAATCCGCAATCTTTTTAAGGGGTTTGGCATCTGCCATACAGAATCGTTCGCGCCCTTTAGATTCAATTTCCACCAATCCAGCCTGTTCCAGCGTTTTTATATGTTTGGTTACTCCTTGTCGACTTATCTCAAATTGAGCGGAAATCTGTGTAATGGATAGGGCAGAAGACGCAATAATCAAGGCGTGAAAAATTTCACGCCTTTTTGGGTCAGCAATGGCCTTTAAAATTTTAGTGATATTATCTTGCATGTACTTTTTTTGCTAAAAATGAGGCTAATTCATTAATGCAATTATCCCATCCTTTGTCAAAATTACTAAAAAATGAAACAGCAGATTCTCCCGGATAATTTGAGATACCAGAGTGCTCTAAATACAGTTTGGTGCCTTCAGAAGTCTCCATTAAATCCCATTTTACAATGGTTTCGGTATTAGTATTCTGCACAATCCAAGTGTAGACCAAGGTATAAGGGTCTGCACTCTTAACCTCACCTGTTATCTGTGTACAACCTTGCTCTTCGGTTGCAGAAAAAGTGTACCTGTAGCCTTTTTCTGCCTTAAAGTCAGCCTTAATGAACCAAGTTGAAATTTCTTCAGCTTTGGATATCGCATTCCATACCTTGTCAATGGGGTGCTGAAATACATGCTCTTTTGTGATTACATCTTTCATACTGTTTAATTTAATGATTAATATGCAACTATTTAGTTGCTAAATTAAACAAATAATTTTATTAGGCAACTTTTTGGTTGCTTTTTATTTTTGAAATTGGTTAATTTTATTAAAAACATAGAAGTATAACATTTTGAAAGTCACATCGGGATACTCTGGAACTCCTTTAGCAAAAAAGCTGGGAATCAAAGAAGGCTTTTCCATTCTAGTATGCAATGCACCGGATCACTATTGGGATTTATTTGCAGATTTACCCAACAATTTAGATGTACACAAAAGGCTAGGGGAAGACAAGCTGGACTTCATTCATGTTTTCTGTACTAGTTTGAAGGATTTAATAAAGCTTTCGGCCAAATACAAAAAAGTGCTAAAAGTGAATGGTGCCCTGTGGGTAAGCTGGCCCAAGGGTACGTCTAAAATCCAAACTGATTTAAAAAGGGAACCCGTGCGTGAGCATTTACTTTCCATTGGGTTGGTAGACACCAAAGTAGCAGCAATCGACAACGATTGGAGTGGACTTAAATTTGTTTATCGACTAAAAGACAGGAACTGAATTCCAGATAAATTTTCGTTTCTAAAGATTGCATTTTATCGATTTATTATTGTGCAAAACACTAAAAAATAAGGCGCCCCGTTAATGAACCGTAACCATAACTGAAGTACAATGAACGGACTTACGAAAAAAATTTACACAATTGCTATTTCGGGTGCTTTTTTGCTTTTTGCCCAGTCTTGTAGTGAAGACAGCAAACCAAACCCTGAGCAAGAATTGACTCAAACTGAATTACAGACCATTATGGAGACCGATGACATCTCCAGTATTGCCGATAATGCCCTGGCTGAACTTTTTGCGGATGACACTGCCGCCAAGTCCGGCTCCTCTGCCAAAACCAATGATTGTTATGTTGCAGAATATTCTGATACTGGTTTTGTGGCAACATTCAACAATTGTGTGCTCAACGGAACGGATAACATAAACGGAACCGTGACCGTGGCCTACGAGATAGGGGAGGAATCAGCCTCATTTACCGCAACCTATGTTGATTTTTATGTCGGCACGATCAAAATAAACGGAACCCGTAGCTTTGTGATGAATGGAGATATGACTGGCAACTCCTTTTCATTTACGGTGACCAGTGACATGAGTGTTGCGTTTGAAGATGAAAGTGTTATTTCCGAAACAGGCACAAAAACCTTTGGGTTTACTTTTGGCGAAGATTTGCAAAGTAGCACCTTTAATCTTGCAGGAGATTGGACCGTTCAGGCCGATGGCCACACCTACGCTGTAGAAATTGTGGATACCCTGGAAGGCAGCCTTTCCTGTGAAAACATAACCTCAGGCAGCATGATCATTACCAAAAACGGTCTTGATATTGTTGTGGATTTTGGTGATGGTGTATGTGATGACAAAGCCACATTGATTTACCCCAACGGTGCTTCAGAAGAAATCACCCTGTAAGTTTCCATAAAATAATAGAACGCAAAGCATCGGCGCAAGTCGGTGCTTTTTTTGTTTTAGGCGAACCCTAATTTGGGTTTGATTATATTTATGGGAATCATTCAAACTTGACCATGGTACAGGATATTGTGACTGCCCAAAACGATTTTTTTGCGACCCAAAAAACCAAGGATGTTGCTTTTAGAAAGCAATTCTTAAAACGGTTGAAACAAGAAATCGTGGCACAAGAGGATGCTATTTGCGATGCCCTATACGCCGATTTTAAAAAACCAAAGTTTGAATCCCTGGCCACAGAGACCCAATTGGTATTGGCCGAGCTGAATTATGCCCTGAAAAATATAGAGCGTTGGGGCAGACCTGAACCCGTTGCAGCTTCGTGGACCAACTTTCCATCAAAGGATTGGATTCAGGCAGAACCTTTTGGAAAGGTTTTGATCATTTCTCCTTGGAATTATCCGTTTATGCTGACGTTGGCGCCTTTGGTAGGTGCATTGGCGGCGGGAAACACAGCGGTGCTTAAACCCTCGGAACTTAGTCCCAACACATCGCGAATTATTGCAGAAATCATTCAAAACGTGTTCCCCCCAGAGTATGTAACCGTAGTGGAAGGGGGCGTGGAGGCATCACAAGCGCTATTGGCTGAAAAATGGGAGTATATTTTCTTTACCGGAAGTACACGAGTAGGAAAAATAGTCTACCAAAGTGCAGCCAAACATTTAACCCCGGTAACCTTGGAACTGGGTGGAAAGAATCCTTGTGTAGTGGATAACTCTGCATCCCTAAAACTGGCGGCCAAGCGGATTGTTTGGGGAAAATTCATCAATGCGGGTCAAACCTGCATCGCTCCGGATTATATTCTGGTCCATAAAAAAGTTAAGGAGCGATTTGTGGAAGAACTCAAACACCATATCACCAAATTTTACGGGTCAAATATTCAAAATTCCCCGGATTTTGCCCGAATTACAACCGAAAAGCATTATCAGGACCTTAAAGAAATGCTTCAAGAGGAAACACTCCTTTTTGGTGGCACCTGTGTGGATTCCGAAAAATACATTGAACCGACCTTGGTAGATGAGCCCAAAATGAACAGTCGTGTAATGGAAGGGGAGATTTTTGGCCCCATTTTGCCCATTATATCCTATGAAACAGCGGGTGATTTGCACCGCTACATTTCAAACTATGGAAAACCCTTGGCGTTCTATCTGTTTTCAACGGACAGAAAGTTTCAAAAAAAGCTGCTGTCCCAATATTCTTTTGGCGGAGGTGCCATCAATGACACGGTGATTCATATCAGTAACAAACGCCTACCTTTTGGCGGCGTAGGCCCATCTGGAATAGGGGGGTACCACGGAAAACACTCCTTCGATTTGTTTTCGCATAAAAAGTCCATCGTAAAAAGGGGCAATTGGCTCGATATCCCTTTACGATATGCGCCTTACAAGCTTCCCGAAGCATGGGTAAAGCGCTTTAAGCACCTGTTTTAGCCTGCTTTTTTTTATCAAATCCTCAATTTTGGGGGTATCCTATTGAATACCAAACATTTATTTGCTAATCAAAAGTTAAACTGTAGGATAGTAAATCTATTTGGTGCTATATTTAGAATACACCAAAAAAACAATTGCATCATGACCGCTAAAAACACCTCGAGCAAATACCGTATCTCCGTCTTATTGGACCTGTCCAAAAGCTCTGAACTTGTATTGACCAATGCCGTACAGTTGGCCAAGACCCTAAATGGGTCAGTGGAGGTTTTTCACGTAAAGCCAGCAGCAGACATTGTTAAACGAGAAAGTCAACTATCTGCCATCCGTACCATTTATAAGGATGACCGGGACACCCGTTCCAAAATGCAGGATTTAATTCGTTCCATTGAAGAAGAGGAGGGAATCACACTTTCTTATAAATTGGAATATGGTAATGTAAAGAACCGGGTGAGGGACTATTTGGCATTACAAAAACCCGATATTTTGGTTTTGGGCAAGCGTAGACCAGGATTTCTAGGAGAAAGTATTACTGATTTTGTCATCAATGAAACCGATACCAACGTATTGATTACGGGCAAGGACGATAAATTCCACACCTTTAAAGACCTAAATTTGGGGGTTTTTGGCAGCGGACTTCGAGAAAATGGTCTTGAAATCATAAAAGATTTAAAACGAGACAGCGAAAAACCTGTACGTGTCTTTAACATTAAGGGTAAAATACAGGCCAATGAAGATGTAAGTCCTTGGCACAAAACGGTTTCTTATGTGTTTACCGAAGGTGCCAATGCTTTGGATGGCTTGGTGAGCTATGTGTCGCGTACCAACACACAATTGTTGTGCGTTCCCAAAAGTCAAAGTAAAACCTTGGCGTTCCAAAGTAATCCTGCCAAGCAGGTATTACGTAAAGCCAACGTACCGATTTTTATTATGGCATAGAATCATCTACGAGGGGAGTCTGGAATAGATTCCCTTTAGTTTAAAACATTCTGTTTTACATAATGTAAATTATAGTGCAAATGCTATCGTACAGCAAATTGCGTATAGCTGTGCTATTTGATATAAAATCCGCTGCACTGGATAATCACTTTTTATCGCGTGTGCCAAGCCACAAATGCGATGCATTCATGAACACCTTTGAATATATGGTGAGCTATGCGAACCAAAATAAAATTAACTAGTAAATAAATTCACCCCAACGCCGGCCCGCATTTTCTTCTAGCCTAAATCATTTAAACATAAAAAACCTTCCAGCTCTTCTGGGAATAAAACAATCATAACCAACAAGCCCACCATGTGGTGGGCGTAAATACAAAAAGTATCTGCGGAGGCAGGGAGATTCGAACTCCCGATACAACGAATTGTATACTTGATTTTCAATCAAGCGCATTCGACCGCTCTGCCATGCCTTTTTTAAATATTTTTATACATCTAATATTCCATCCGTCATTTGTAAAAGACTTAAAATTTCTTCTCCAAGTTTATAAACTTTAGTAACTCCATTGTCAGGAAAATAACCGTCTTCATTTTCATCAATATTTTTAGAGTTTTTGGTAGCGTTAATTATTTCAGGGGCATAAACTTCAACCTTATATCCACCATTGATTTGATCATGTAAAAGTTGTTTCATGTGATTCGAATCATTGGGAATTACTTTTTCACTTGATTTATGATAGTACAACCAAACTTCAAAACAAATATTACTTATTGCCATGAACCAATTAGGAGTTATATCGGTCAGATGGTTTAATTCATCAATACTTACTCTCTCCCATTTATCTACATCCAAAACAAACCACAACTGATCCTCATAATTAGTTTCCCATCCATTTTCCTCAATATATTCAGATGCTCTCTGCTTTAAATGATTTGGTGCTGATTCCCCACCATTCTCATCAATCGGGGCAATAGTTTTAACTATTAACTTTTGTGATTTACCGTCAAAATAGTTGAAATAATCCGCTTCTCTTTCCCCTTCACATATAACAATAAACTTTCTAGCATCCCTGAACGGCTCACCTTTTTTATAACTTCTATTAGATTTTTTAATTGGTGGCATATTCAGTCCAATTTAAGTCTCCGAAGTTAGCCAATATAGGTATCCCCCCAAATCTGCCATCGAGATAACCTTTTCTAATATTTAAATCAGGTCGAATTTTTTTAAATTCTGATAGTGTTTTAAACTCGGTATACCCCTTATCTCTATTCTTTTCAGCGAACCAAATTTCATCAGCCCTCAATACATTTAAATCAAGTAAGTTTGATTCATGTGTTGTAAAGATTAATTGACCTTTGATACTTTCTTCACTAGATAGTTTTTCTAAAAACTTTTTTAGCAAATGAGGATGTATACTTCTTCCTATTTCGTCAATTATAAATACATCATTTTCCTCAGAGCGAACTACCAAACCATAAAGCATAGACATAAATTCTATTAACCTTTTAGTTCCATCAGATTCTTCATTAAATGAAAATAAATTGTCGGTTCCAAAACCTACATGCTCTACATATAATTTTTTTATAACGGGCAAATCATTTTCTAAGACAGCAATCATATCGGTCGACAAATAAATGTCTACTTCCTCATTATTTTTAAGTTCTTCAGTAATCTCTTCAATCAAATTTTTTTTGTCTTCTCCAAAATAGTCTTTCAAAGTAAACTCTTGAATCGATAAATTCTTTATTCCAGTATCAAAACTGCACAACATATCAGTGCAAAAATCCATAAAAGATTTTTCATTAATTAAGTTTGAAACCAATCGAGTAGGTCTTGAACTTGGAAATATAATTTGCAAGTTGAATATATAGTGTAATGCCCTATCCACATCAATTGATAGACTCCCTACATCTACATCTCCTATAATATTTAAAAACAATTGATCTGATGAAATTCTTTCTTGATAGTGCTCAATAAGAGTATGATTCTTTTTTGGCTTTAAATATTTTTTGTTTACCTCAATTTTGCTATGGCCTTTACTTTCAACAACTCGGTCAAAAATCAAAACATCTTTATTCCCCATTCCTGAAAAATATAAATATTCTGAAATAACCTTATCCCTATGAATTTCAAAGCCATACAAATAAATTTCGTTTTCTTCAATAAATTCAATTTCAAAACTAGACGGATTGTCCTCATTCCCTTTAAAAGGAGATAAACTCAATTTGTTTAAATCCTCTTCTAAAACAGCATCTCTCAAATAATCCATTGCTCTAATTAGATTTGATTTTCCAGTAGCATTAGCTCCGTAAATAGCAGAAAATTTCAGAAGAGATAGGTCTTTATATTTAAAAACATGATTGTCAAACCTTCTTATATCACCTGTCAATGTATTAAACTCCGTTGGCTCTTTAAATGAAAGGAAGTTTGATATTGTAAACCTTAGTAGCATTAGGTGTAAATTTCGTTGTAAGTATACAATTATACAACTAAAAATAGCAAAAAATATTATCCTACAACGAATAAATCGTTGCACTTAACATAAAATAAACAATTTTATAGTTAATGATTTATTGCGCATAATAGAGAAATAAGACAAATCTCTTATTTTGTAGGAATTAACAAGCTTCTAATATCAACCCCTAATGCTTCAGCAATATCACGTAATGTTTCAAGTGAGGGTTGCATTTCATTTGTACACCATCGGGAAACGGTAGTTCTGCTCTTCCCAACTTTTTCAGCCAACCATTTATTGGTTCTATCTTGCTCTGCAAGGACTACTCTAATTCTATTGATTGGCTTTTTGGTGCTCATTTGAATCGTTTTACGTTAAATCTGTATCATTTTAAACAAACTTAGTTTTCTAATTCGCATTTAATAATTAACTTTAAATGATATTTATGATTCATTTTAATTTAATATTATATCGTTTTAATTAAACATTTTACATTTTAACGATGCATCATATTCTTTACGTTTTTTTCAACAATTAAATAACCAACTATATGAGTCCCAACGAGATTAACCCACTACCCCTATTCTTCTACTTTGAAGAATGCCATGAGGGAGACTTGCTATCCTTTACCCAATGGTTGGATAAGGCCATTTATATGTTTCATTACTTGCCTACTGATTCATTTTCAGAAACGGAGCGTCAAAATGTTTGTCATGTTTTAATGGAACTAAAAGAAGCTGTTTTGAAAATCCATATTGAGCAAAGTAATTGTGCCTAAAACCCATTCCACACATTTTTACCTCCCTCACTTTCTTGCTTTTTCAATCCACCCACCCATCAGGTACCATGCCCGTTCTATAACGGGATTCAACACAAGGGGCGGTAGTCGGTGCTCCAGGGGTAAGTTCATAGTTGGCAGGAAGCACAGGTTCTATAGGACTCTCTTCAATAGTACCCCGGTCAATAAAAATGGATTGTGTGCTGGAGGCCAATGCCGTAAATCTGCCCAGTACAAATTCATCATCACTATTGAGGCTAACCATGTTCCCTATCAAAGCTGCGGGCGGCGGGGCGTTAAATCCCGAGTTGTTATCAACAATATCCCTCAAGACCTTGTAATATTCATACGCATTGGGTGAGATGGAAAACTGTTGCAGTTCCACCAAAATATCGGCCCTGGTGTACAAGGGTACTTGGGCCACCACCAGATTGTTCACGGGCAGGCCATTGACAAACTCATCGGACAACAATTGGATTTGCTCATGATACCGTATTTGAAAACAATCGCTCGTCTCGCAGTTATAGGTAAAGTACGTATTGGACGATCCATTGGGAACACATTCCCCGTTTCTATAAAGACTATCATAGCATACTTGACAAAATCGAGGGTTTTCAAAGGAACGATACCCGTACAAATAATAGTTTGCAGTTGCCCCTGGTTCATTGAAGCTTATGGTTATGGAATGACCGGGCACAAACTCCTCTACATCTTCACGGTATAGTAATTCTTTTTGGTATTCCGCATTGATTTCTTGAAACGGAACGGGAGCACTGACCGTTTCAGGTTGTGAGGTATACGCTCTACCATCTGCCAAGGTAATCTCCAATTGCCAGGTCTCCCCTACCGCTGCTTCAAAATCCATTGGCGGCACATAGGTGTACTCCTCTTCGGAAAGGGCAACAGTTTCATTGGTGTCCGTATTTCTAAAGACCACTGTGGCCCCAGTCTGAAAAATATTTCTATAGAGCCTAAAATCGGTGTTCGATTCATAAACCTTTACATATGAAGTACCTGCAGATGTTGACACTTGCGCATCTATATAAACAAGCCCTTCCCTATAACTGTATTCTGGTTCCACGGGGTCCGTACAGCTTAGCAAAAGCATCATGGTAGTGATCACTGAATATGATAAAAAAGAAAAATGCTTCACTGGAATACAAAATTATAGGTTAATGCGAACAGGGGACTGTTCAGCACAGAAAGCTCATATGCGCCCAAGGGACTATTGCCAAAAACCTCGGCATTTTCAGTCCCCGTTCTTTGTTGATAATAGATGTTGAATGGATTTTTTCTGCCATACACGTTATAAATGGTGAAGACCCAATGGTTCTTCCACCTTTTGTTCTTTTTCTGGTTGTAGCTTACCCGCCACGAAAAATCGAGCCGGTGATACACGGGCAAACGTCCATTGTTGCGTTCCAAATAAACGGGAACATCAATATCATCCACCTGCACAAAACCGTTGGCCAGAGTATAGGGTCTCCCCGATTGTGCCGTAAAATTGAGGCTCCATTTGTTGTACGGATTACTTTCAAAATTTACGGTGCCGTTAAAGATATGAGGGCGGTCAAAATCGGATGGAAACCAATCATTATTGTTCACCCTATCGGCCAAATTCTCATTGTAGGTACGAATAAAACTTCGAGACCATGTATAATTTAGCCAACCATTGACTTTTCCACCGGTCTTTTTAAGGCTGAACTCAACCCCATAGGCCTTCCCCTTACCCTGTACCACCTTTTGCTCCAAGAATTCCTCGAGAAAAAAATCGGCTCCTGGCTTATAGGTAAGGTTGTTCTGTGAATCCCTGTAATACCCTTCCAACCCCAATTCTAGGACACTTTCATTAGCATCGTCACTTATATTATGATAAATCCCGAGCCCATAATTTTGGCTTTGCTGTGGTTTGATGTACCTGTCCGATGATTTCCAACGGGATGTGGGTAAGGGCGTAGTGCTGTTGTATACATTTTGAAGGTACTGATTTACCTGTGCATAACTTGCCTTGAAGGACGTCTGCTCCCCCAATTTTATGTTGGCGCCCAGTCTGGGTTCCAGATTATTGTAATCCACCACTTTGCTTCCCTTATCAAAAGCCTCTGAAGAAACAATAGTGCCTTGGTCATCATAGATGTTGTATGTGTATGGACCGTTAAACACATAATGATTGAACCTGAGACCCAAGGACAGTGTTATCGGTGGCGCCAACTCCCAG
>JAUIBH010000010.1 GCA_030427985.1 Bacteroidia bacterium
CAATCGTTCTGATAATGTAAAACAAATCTATGTCCAAGACCCAGAAGGGTATTGGATTGAAATTAACACCGCAACACATTAATTATGAGCAACCCCATATTACAGACTTTTCCGTTAGGTTTTCCTTGGCAGACCCAAGACCCCTTTTTATTCTGCGTTTACCATTTAGATCATTACCCCAATGGAAATGGAAAAATGGGCCCAGATTCGTCTTTACTTGAGGCACGGAGTCTAGGAAATGATTTTAACCCTGGAGCCAAATGGCGCATGTACCATGGACAGACCATTCCGGGATTTCCCTACCACCCGCATCGTGGATTTGAGACCATTACCATTGTCAACAAGGGCTATTGCGATCATTCCGATTCCTTGGGAGCGGCGGGAAGATTTGGAGAAGGCGATGTACAATGGATGACCGCTGGGCGTGGTGTACAACATTCTGAGATGTTCCCCCTACTCCATGACGATTCGGACAACCCATTGGAATTATTTCAAATCTGGTTGAATCTGCCCAAAGCCAATAAATTTGTGGAACCCCATTTTAAAATGCTCTGGCATGAAGACATTCCTGTAATTGAAGAGGGAAATGCCAAAATCAAAATCATTGCGGGAAACTATAAAAATACACAGGCCATTGATCCTGCCCCTGACTCTTGGGCGGCCGATGACGAAAATGAAGTGGCCATTTGGAACATTCATGTTGAAGCTAATTCTGAATATACCTTGCCAAAGGCCAATTCCAAGGTAAACCGTACCCTCTATTTTTATGAAGGCTCTGAAATTTTCTTTGAAGATGGAAAAATCATTCCCAACTTTGGGGTTGACTTGGATCCCTATCAAGAAGTTACCATAAAGATAGGTGAGGAAAAAGCCCATTTTTTATTACTGCAAGGTAAACCTATTGAAGAGCCCGTAGCCAAATACGGTCCGTTTGTAATGAACACTGAGCAAGAGATTCAGAAAGCGATGGAAGAATATCGCCTAACCCAATTTGGTGGGTGGCCATGGCCCTATCCAGATAATGTGCACGACAAGGAAAAAGGGCGTTTTGCACTTTATCCGGATGGTAAATTGGTGGAAAAAGGGTAGTCTCAAAACAATTAGGCCTAAAAAAATTGTCGAAATTCAAAACATCGACATAAGGAAGATTCACTTGCTATATGGTTTAAAAAGATGGTATTACAAACACCAAAAGATGATTTAATTTGCTTTATCTTACCTTAATGGTAAAATATTAGGAATGAAGTTGCTCAAATCATCCTTCTGCTCAGTCATCATTTACTGCCATGCCTTACTCAGTGGTCATGCCCAAACCCAAGAAATTGATAGTCTACTAAATGTCTTAAAAACCGCCAAGGACACCACTGAAATCAATACAATGAACACCCTTGGGGTTCGTCTGCGTTCCCATGATAAGGAGAAAGCTCTTGAGTATCTCCATCAGAGTGTGGATAAATCCAAAGAAATTGGATTTTCCCAAGGAGAGATACTAGGACTCTATTCTATAGCGCTAACGCATGGCATGACCGGAAGTTATGCAGAATCCCTTGACTATTTAAACCGGTGTCTGGTCTTGGCCAAAGAGCACCAAGATTATGAACGAATGAATTACATCTATAATTCAATGGGCATCGTCTATAAAAGCATTGGAGATTATCCAACCAGTCAAAGCTACTACTTGAAACGCATTGAGCTCATTGATTCATTACAGCTAGATCAGGATACATCCTCCCCATATATTAATTTGGGGGTACTTTATGATTTAATGGGGGAACAGGACAAGGCTATAGAAAGTTATGAGAAGGCATTGGAAGTTTACAAAGGGGATGAACGAGATGAAAGGGAGAGCACCGTGCTAATCAATCTGGCGCTTATTGATTTTGAGAATGAGAATTATGAGGATGCTTTGGAAAAATTACTTAAAGTAGCTGCCTATGATGAAAAACAAGGAAATAATATTGACCTAAGTAATAGCTATTCGGGAATTGGACATTGCTACATGGAGTTAGAGCAATGGACACTTGCCCAAGAATATCTATTAAAATCCTTGAATCTTGCCAAACAACTCTCCATTAAACAAGAAATTGCGACGGCCTACTACCGGCTTGCTGATTTAATGTTCCGGCAAAAGAAGTTTGCTGAAGCAATCCAGTATTCCAATCAAAGCCTTGAGACCCTGTATAATATGGAAGGGTACGAAAAAAAAATAGAAGCCCATGAAATTGCCTACAAAATTTATGAGGCGGCAGGTCAGTTACCCAAGGCCATTCATCATCTTAACCAAACCATGGTCTATAGGGACAGTCTTTTGAACGAGACCAAGATCAAGGAAATCCAAAACCTACAGATACAGCATGATGTTTATCTCAAGGATAAAGAAATTAAAGAGAATGAGCTACAACTTACCCTACTTAACACACGGGTGGCACTGAACAACAAACGGTTGATTTATCTAGCCATTATCGCAATTTTATTATTGTTCTCTGCAAGTTTGCTCTATTACAGATACCAGAATAAGATAAAAATCACCAAAATCCTTCAACAAAAAAACTTCAAGATCTCCCATCAAAAAGAGGTCATTGAAGATATGAACAGCCAATTGGAAAAGCGCATGCTACGCGCCCAGATGAACCCCCATTTTATATTTAATTCTTTGAGTTCCATCAGGTACCTTGTCAGTTCTGGGGATAAGGAAGCGGCGCTTACCTACTTGAACAAATTTTCTAAACTGTTAAGGCAGGTGTTGGAAACTTCCATTAATGTTAGTTTGGTGCTACATGAGGAAATTGAACTGCTCAAAATCTATGTGGAATTGGAAGCGTTGCGCTTCGACAACTCCTTCAGTTACACCTTTAATATTGACAAAAATCTGGATCTCTACCAATATGAAGTTCCCATGCTTTTGGTACAACCTTATATAGAAAATGCCATTTTACACGGGCTTCTACCCAAAGAGGGGCCAAAGAAATTATCTGTTTCATTTGAAAATGAAAAGGATCATGTAGTTTGCATTATTGAAGACAACGGCGTAGGGATTGATACGCAAAAAAATCAAAATAAGTCTACCAAACAATCTAGGGGAATGTCCATTACCGCCAAGAGAATCGAAGCCCTTAAAAAATTCTCCAACGAGGAATTGGTAAAAGTAGAAAACCTAAAAAATGGAAAAGAAACAGGTACTAAGGTCACTATTCTAATTCCAAAAGAATAGCACTAACTTTTCTGTTTTATAGTACCCCACTCTCTTTAAGAATCCAGTCAAATTCCAAAGTTTTCAAAAATAAATTTGCGTAGCCAAATGACTTCATATATATTTGTAGCCATATAGCTTCATATTTGCATAACTTTTTCATGATGAAACTAAGACGTGATCCTTTTCAGGCCATTGCAGACCCCACACGTAGGGCCATTTTGGTGCTTCTGGCCACACAAACCATGACAGCCGGTGAGATTGCCCAAAACTTTGATGCCGCCCGTCCCACAATTTCCAAGCACTTGCGCATACTTGACGAATGTGAACTAGTGACCTCCAATCAAGCGGGACGCGAAGTTCATTATGAGTTGAAAATGGATAAGATAAAGGAAATTGACTTATGGCTAGAGCAATTCAAAAAGATTTGGGAAGACCGATTTGACAATCTGGATAAATACTTGGCCAAACTTCAAAAAGAAAGAAACAATGGAAATACAAAATAGGTCAGTACATATAAAAAGAACACTCCAAGCCCCTATAGAATTAGTTTGGGAGGTGTGGTCAAAACCTGAGCACATTGCGCAATGGTGGGGTCCCAGTGGTTTCACCAATACCATTTCTACAATGGATTTTGAGGAAGGTGGTGAGTGGATTTTTATGATGCATGGACCAGATGGTAAAAATTATCCGAACAGAAGTGTTTTTAAGGAAATTGTTCCTTTGAAAAAAATTGTCTATGAACATTCCAATCCACACTTTATAACAACCGTATTGTTTGACGCTAAAGAAAAAGAAACCACAATCGATTGGACCGTAGTGTTTGACACAGCAGAAATGCTTCAGACCTTGATTAAAACACAAAAAGCGGACGAGGGCTTAAAACAGAACTTAGAAAAACTTGCCAACTATTTATCTAAACAAAAACTAATATAATGAAGACAAATCTTTTTTTTGATTTCACCGTAGATAAGAAAAACAGTACCGTCTTGGTAAAACGCGAGTTCGCCGCAATACATGATGTAATATGGGACGCCTTTACAAAACCGGAAATTTTAGATCAATGGTGGGCTCCAAAACCCTGGGTATCAAAAACCAAATCCATGAATTTTGAGGTGGGTGGAACAAGGCTTTATGCCATGTGCGGCCCTAACGGAGAGGAACACTGGGCCTTGGCCGATTTCACCTCTATTTCTCCAAAGACCAATTTTCAGTTTACGGATGCTTTTTGCGATTCCGATGGTAACATCAATGATGAATTTCCCCAGTCTAAATGGAATTTGGATTTTGAAGATCAAGAAAATATCACTTTGGTCAATATTACCATTAAGCACGAGAGTCTGGAGGATTTGGAAAAAATAATTGAAATGGGCTTCAAGGAAGGCTTTACCATGGCTTTGGATGGATTGGATGTTGTACTTTCAAATTCATAAACAATGAAGCAAAAAATCATTACTGTAATCAGTGTAGTATTTGGATTGATGTTCATTAATGCAGGATTGAACAAATTTTTCAACTATATGCCTGTTCCTGAAGACCTTCCAGAAAGTCTAATGCAAATGATGGAAGCCTTTATGTCAGTTGGTTGGTTATTGCCCTTGGTAGCCCTTGTGGAGATTGTGGGTGGTCTGCTGTTCATTTTCACAAAAACCAGGGCACTTGGTGCCATTGTCATTCTCCCTGTTATGGTGGGAATATTATTGACCAATACCATAACCCATACTTCAGGGCTTCCCATAGCCTTGGTATTTGCTGCCATTAACTTTTATATCATAGTTGAAAACCGGGACAAATATCGCCCCATGATACACCCATAAATCAGAAAAGAAATGGAAACAAAACAAATAACAATAGATACCCACATTACTACAAATCTGGATAAGGTTTGGGACTTCTATACGAAACCCGAACATATTACGCAATGGAATTTTGCCGATGACAGTTGGCATTGTCCATCAGCAAAGAACGATTTACGAAAAGGTGGAAAATACTTCGCCCGAATGGAAGCCAAAGACGGTAGTTTTGGTTTCGATTTTGAAGCTGTTTACAACGAAGTCATTCCCAAAAAGAAAATTGGCTACACCCTTGAAGATGGAAGAAAAACCGTCATTCTTTTTGAGGAATCCAATAAGGAAACCAAAGTGACCATCACCTTTGATGCCGAAAAAGAGAATCCCATCGACATGCAAAAAAATGGCTGGCAGGCCATTTTAAACAATTTTAAAAAGTACACCGAATCACATTAAGGCATTAGACCCTAACAATATCAGCGCCAATAGCTCTCAACCGCTCATCGATATTTTCGTAACCACGGTCTATCTGTTCAATGTTATGGATGGTTGATGTGCCTTTGGCCGATAGCGCGGCTATCAATAGGGAAACTCCGGCTCTAATGTCTGGAGACACCATAGTTGTGGCCTTCAAGGTGGATTTAAAATCGTGACCAATCACCGTGGCCCTGTGCGGGTCACATAGAATGATTTTTGCCCCCATATCAATCAACTTGTCCACAAAGAAAAGTCGACTTTCAAACATTTTTTGATGGATGAGCACCTCTCCCCTTGCCTGAGTGGCCACCACAAGGATGATGCTCAACAAATCTGGGGTGAGCCCTGGCCATGGTGCATCAGCAATGGTAAGAATGGAACCATCTATGAAGTTTTGAATCTGGTATCCTTTATCATGTTTCGGGATAAAAATGTCATCATCCCTTTTTTCTACTGTAATCCCTAGTTTCCTGAACACCGCTGGAATAAGCCCCAAATCGTCCCAACTTACATTTTTAATGGTCAGCTCGCTTCGGGTCATGGCCGCCAAACCGACCCAGCTACCAATCTCAATCATATCGGGCAGCATGGTGTGTTCCGTACCTCCCAATCGCTCAACACCCTCAATGGTCAATAAATTGGAGCCAATACCGGAGATTTTTGCTCCCATTCGGTTCAACATCTTGCACAATTGTTGTAGGTAGGGTTCGCAAGCTGCATTGTAGATGGTGGTAGTGCCTTCTGCCAAAACTGCGGCCATTACAATATTTGCGGTACCGGTAACTGAGGCTTCATCCAAAAGCATATAGGTGCCTTTGAGCTTTTTGGCTTCCACACCATAAAAATACTCCTCCCTGTTGTACCTAAACTTAGCACCAAGTTTAATGAAGCCCTCAAAATGGGTGTCAAGCCGGCGTCTTCCAATTTTATCCCCACCTGGTTTTGGAATGTACCCCTTCCCAAATCGAGCCAAAAGTGGACCCACCAACATAATGGAACCTCTTAGACCACGACCATCTTCCTTAAATTTTGAAGATTGTAGATATTCCAAGTTGATGTCATCTGCCTTAAACGTATAAGAACCTCTACCCTTTTTTTGAATTTTTACGCCCAAATCCTCTAAAAGGGAAATAAGTTTGTTGACATCCAGAATATCTGGAATATTGTTTATGGTAATTTTTTCTTCGGATAGCAATACGGCACAAAGAATTTGAAGTGCCTCGTTCTTTGCCCCTTGGGGTGTTATTTCACCGTGCAATTGGTGTCCACCCTCTATACGAAATGTTCCCATGGATTGCTCTGGAATTTAGTACCTTTTTTTTCTACCGCGTTTTCCTTTCTGATTATTGTTGCTTCGGTTGGACTTGGATTGCCTGTTTTTGAGGAACTGTCCACTGTCGGTTAAGTTTTCCCCACTATTGGCCAAGTCAATTTGCCCATCGCTCAACTCCTTTAAATGTCCAAAAATAACCACATCTTCAACAGAGTCCTTGTTCCAATTCAGATAGCATTTCTTCATGTGGTTGGCAATGGCATACTCCAAACCAGAACGCATATCCCCTTTTTCCCATTTTACGGCCACATCGATCATACGCTTGATGTTGTTTCCATAAAATCTGTATTTAGGGTGATTCTGTGGATACTCCAATGGCTCGGGACGTTGTTGCAGGACTTCTTGTGAAGTAATGGGAAATGGTGAGTCCACATCCAGTTTAAAATCGGACATGATGAACAGTTGATCCCATAATTTATGCTGAAAATCCGGAACATCCCTTAAGTGTGGTTGAAGATTTCCCATGACACTGATGATGGCTTGTGCCACTTTATTGCGTTCATCCCGGTCTGGAATGGACACGGCGTGATCTACCATTTTTTGAAAATGACGACCATATTCGGGAATAATGAGCTGTGAACGTTCTGTATTATATTCTAAGTTTTCTACTGTGTTCAAATTGAAATGTTTAAAGAAATTAAATTAAAGGGAAGTCTATCCGATAACGTCTGCAAAATAATAAAATTATGGCAATTGTAGGTTTACAGTGAAATTACCCCTTCCACCACGGCTACTTCTTTGTATTTTAGGATCACTTCATCCGGACTTTCTAGGTAAACTGTAATGGAAAGACTGGTGTAGGTGCCTTTTTTGGATTTTTTGGATTCAATGACCGCACCTGTATTATCAAAAATATCGTGGATTTGCTCTATTTTTCCTTTATCCGTTGGAACAATAAATTTGTACAGATAATCTGAAGGCCAACTGGTATTTTCCAACAACTGCTCCTTGAGTCTCTCATAAAACTCATCCGTGTTCTCCTTCTCCATGCCTATTATTTTTACAAATATATGGCTTAAGGAGCAATTTTTTTTCTTTGGGGCTATTTCATTACTTTGTAATGTTAAATTATTGTGCTTGGGCAAGAACAAAGTAGTTATCACAGGAGCTCCGGGAACCGGAAAAACCTCCATCATAAAAGGGTTGGAGCATATGGGCTTTCATTGCTTCCATGAAATTATCCGAGACATGACCTCAAAGGCCAAACAGGATGGGAATTCCACTACTTTTGTTTCAAACCCCCTGGTCTTTGTGGATGATGCCATGCAGTTCAACAAAGACTTGCTTTTTGGAAGAGCCCAACATTATAAGGAATCAGAGAATATTCAAGTTCCTATAAGTTTTTTTGATCGAGGCATTCCGGATGTCCTTGCTTATATGGACTTTTTTGGACAAGCCTATGGAAAGGATTTTATAGATACGTGTACAAATCACCGATATGATAGAGTGTTCATCGTACCTCCATGGGAGGAAATCTATGTTTCCGATGGTGAACGTCTGGAAACTTATGAGGAAGCAGAAAACATTCATCATGCGTTGATGAGTACCTATACCCAATTTGGCTACCACCCCATTTCAGTGCCAAAAGATGTAATCCAAAAACGGATTGACTTTATTTTGGAAACCCTTAATCAACTTTAGTGCGGAAAGAAACCAAAGCTATTTTAAAGGAATACTGGGGACACAATGATTTTAGGGGCTCCCAGGAAACCATCATAGATACTGTACTTTCGGGAAAAGATGTGCTGGCACTGATGCCCACCGGAGGTGGTAAATCCATTTGCTATCAAGTTCCAGCGCTTTCCATGGAAGGGCTATGTATTGTGGTTTCCCCTTTGGTTGCATTGATACAGGACCAAGTGAGTCAGTTAAAAAAACGCTGCATAAAAGCCATTGCGCTTACTGGAGGCATTCCATTTACGGAACTCAATGACCTATTGGACAATTGTCTCTATGGAAATTATAAGTTTCTCTACTTGTCACCAGAGCGATTGCAACAATCGTTGATCCAAGAACGTATCCAGGAAATGGATGTGAACCTTATCGCCATTGATGAGGCGCATTGTATTTCGCAGTGGGGGAATGATTTTAGACCAGCGTATTTAGAGTGCGCCGTTCTTAAAGAGTTGATTCCAAACACGCCGATGATAGCCTTAACGGCTACTGCAACACCCAAGGTAGTGGATGATATTGTGCAGAACCTTAAGTTGGAAGATGTAAGTATCTACAAAGATTCGTTCTCCCGGTCCAACATTGTTTTTAAAGTGAAACGAACGGAGGATAAGCTCTACCAACTCAAAAAATATATGGGGAAAATTCCCGGGAGTTCCATTGTATATGTCCGTTCCCGAAAGATGTCCGTTTCCCTTTCTGAATTTTTGAACAAAAACGGTTTTAAGGCTTCTTTTTTCCATGGAGGAATTTCAAAATCGGACAAAGAGAGCAAACTTAAGGATTGGTTGGAAGGGAACGTAAATGTAATGGTGGCCACCAATGCCTTTGGAATGGGCGTGGACAAACCTGATGTTCGTTTAGTAATCCATTATCAAATTCCCGATAGCTTGGAAAGTTATTTTCAGGAAGCCGGAAGAGCTGGAAGGGACGGCAAACCATCCACCGCTATTATCATTACCACCAAAGAGGATGAAGAACGGGCCAAACAACAGTTCTTGTCCAACCTACCCGATGTTTCCTTTATTAAAAAGGTATATTCCAAGCTCAACAATTTTTTTCAGATTTCTTATGGTGAATCTGTATTGGAACCCATGGCCTTTAAATTCAATGCCTTCTGCAAACGGTATGAATTCAACCCGAACATGACCTTTAATGCCTTGCGTATTTTAGACCAAAACTCGGTCATAGCCCTATCCGAGAATTTTCAGGAGAAGACCTCCTTGCAATTTGTGGCATCCAAGGCAGGAATTTTTGAATATCTGGACAAAAACCGGAAAACGGCCCCTGTCATTCAAACCATATTACGGACATACGGGGGCATTACAGAGTATGAGACCAAAATCAATCTTCATCTGCTTTCAAAAAAAACCGGGGAGAGTGAAAAATCCTTAAAAAAGATACTAAAGCAACTTGAAAAGGATGGCATTGCAGAATATAAGAACACGACCAGCGATTTGGAAATCACCTTTCTGGTTCCTCGTGAAGATGACCACACCATAAATCCGTTTGCCAAAAAAGTGCAGGATTTTAATCAGGTGAAACAAAATAATATGGCTGCCATGTTGGGCTACATTAAAAATAAGAAGCTCTGCAGAAGCGTCTATCTATTAAAATATTTTGGTGAAAACACTGCGGAAAAGTGTGGCACTTGCGATATTTGCACCAAGAAGGAAAAACAGGGCTCTCCTATAAAATTGGAAGAGCGGGTGGTAGCTCTTTTAAAGATTGGTCCAAGTACCTCCAGAAAATTGGAAAAGGCAACCGGCGCAGATGAAAAGACCCTTTTAAAAACGCTACAGCGACTACTTGAGGACGAAGTGGTTGAATTAAATGACATCAATGAATATACCCTCAGAGAATAATCCATTACGAATCGTATTTATGGGCACCCCCGATTTTGCCGTAGCAAGCTTGAAGGCCATCGTGGAAGCAGGTTTTAAGGTGGTAGGTGTAATCACAGCTCCTGATCGCCCCGCGGGTCGTGGTCGTAAAGTACAGGAGTCCTCGGTAAAACAATTCGCCGTTCAGCATAACTTAAAGGTGTTGCAACCCACCAACCTTAAAAACGAAGACTTTCTTGAAAAGCTTAGAGGTCTAAATGCCAATTTACAAGTAGTGGTGGCTTTTAGAATGTTGCCCAAGGTGGTATGGCAAATGCCAGAGTATGGCACCTTTAATCTGCATGCCTCCCTCCTTCCCCAATATCGTGGCGCAGCTCCTATAAATTTGGCCATCATCAATGGTGAAACGGAAACGGGCGTCACCACTTTTTTCATTGATGAAAAAATCGATACAGGCAGCATCATCCTGCAAAAGACCGAGAAAATCACCGAAGAGGACAATGTGGGGAGTTTACATGACCGCTTGATGGAGTTAGGTGGAAAACTTGTAGTGGAAACCTGTGAACAGATAGCTTCTGGCGCAGTAAGCAGTACCCCACAAAAATATTTTGAAGATTTAAGGTCTGCTCCCAAGATTCATAAAGACACGTGTAAAATAGATTGGAATGCTTCTTTGGATACCATCCATAACTTAATACGAGGGCTGAGTCCCTACCCTGTTGCCTGGACTTTTTTAGTAAATCATGGAAAGAAAGAATCCATCAAAATTTACAAAACCAAGAAAGAACCAGGTCAGCACAATTACAAAATTGGAAAACTGATTGCGGATAAAAAATCACTCAAAGTTGCTGTTTCGGATGGCTATCTTTATCTATTGGAAATACAGTTGCCAGGGAAACGAAAAATGGAAACCTCGGCGGTTTTAAATGGCCTTGATCTAGATGAAAATGCACACCTGCGCTAATCCCTTGCTATGATTGGGCTGGCAAAAAGTTGTCATTTTTTTCCGACTTTATCAACAAACGTTTCAAGTTATTAACAAAAACCCCTATTTCCCTAGGTTTTACTTGCGTTAATAGCAAATCCATATAAATTTGTTCAGCATTAAAATTATTTTAACAACAATTAATTTAATTCCATTATGAACAAAACAGAATTAATCGATGCTATGGCAGCTGATGCTGGCATCACTAAGGCAGCAGCCAAAAAGGCATTGGAATCTTTCTTGGGAAATGTAGAGGGATCACTTAAAAAAGGGAACAGAGTTTCTCTAGTTGGTTTTGGTTCTTGGTCAGTTTCCAAAAGAAGCGCCAGAGAAGGTAGAAATCCACAGACTGGACAAACCATTCAAATCGCAGCTAAGAACGTTGTAAAGTTCAAAGCAGGAGCAGAATTGAGCGGTGCAGTAAACTAATCAATTATTTTTATAATATAAGTAAAGCACTTCTATGCATAGAAGTGCTTTTTTATTTTAGGACATTTCAGTTTTTTTGGAAAAATTGTATATTAAACAACGATTTGAAGTACTAACTCTATGGAAATGGTGAGCCATAAGCCTCAAAAAGGTAAGTTACTTGTTGCGGAACCTTCGCTTACGGGAGACGTTTCCTTCAACAGGTCTGTGGTTTTGCTCGCTGAGCACAACCATGAAGGCTCCGTCGGATTTATCCTTAACAAACCCTTGGATTACACCATTTGTGACCTTATTTCCGAAATTACCATTCCGTTTAAAGTGTTTAATGGCGGTCCTGTGGAACAGGATAATCTCTATTTTATCCATAAGGTTCCCGATTTGATCCACGATAGCATTGAAATTTCCGATGGAATATTCTGGGGCGGTAATTTTGAAAAGACCGTAGAGCTCATCAATAATGGTGTGATCACCGAACAGGATATCCGATTCTTTTTGGGATATTCTGGATGGGGCTCCCAACAGTTGGACCAAGAACTGTTGTCCAAATCATGGGTGGTGGTCAAAAATGAATATGAGAGTGGCATCTTGGAGAAATCGGCAAGTGCCTTTTGGAAGGAAAAAATGGTAGAATTGGGTGGAGATTATCTGCTGTGGTCCAATTCCCCTGAAAACCCTTCCCTTAATTAGCCCCAGTTGAAGTCATTCTGGCTTTTGCATTTAATTTACCCACCAATTTTTTAGCAACTGTAGTTGGAAACTGTTTTTTACGGTATTTACTTATGGGTTGAATGCCCACAATACTATTAGTGACAAATAGTTCATCTGCCTTTTGAAGCTCGAATGGTGATATGGATTCTTCCATCAACTCTAACTCATCCGTTGCCTCAATAACCTCCATTAATTTTTTTCGGATGATTCCGTTTAAACAGCCATCGCTTAGAGGAGGTGTTTTTATGGTATTGCCCTTCACCAAAAAAAGATTTCCATTGATAGCTTCTACCACCTGTTTGTCCGTGTTCACCAGAAGGCAATTGGCATAGCCGTTCTCCTTGGCATAAACACTGGCAACTACGTTCAAAATCTTGTTCGTGGTCTTTAGAGTGGATAGCAAATCCTTGTTTACGTAGTAATCTTTAAAGAGCTCCACCTCATAATCTCCTTCATTGATGATATAAAAAGGGGAATCCAAAAGACTGGTTTCAATAGTAAAGGAGACATCATTAGTTTTAGGCAAATACAGCCCATCTTCTTTACGAAAAACAGTCAATCTTACGCGAACAGCTTTATTTTCGAGCTCATTTTCGGTAATGGTCTTTTTGATTTCTTCTTCCAAAAATTCCAAGGTGAATTCCATGGGAATCTCCATTCGGAGCATACGCATGGAGGCCATCAACCTAAAATAATGGTCTTCCCAAAAAAATAAGGTTCCATTTACATACCGAAGCGTTTCAAAAAGGGCATCTCCATATTTTAACCCTCTATTTTTAGAGGTCAATATCTCCCTGTCTTCTGGAAAGAGTGTGCCATTAAAATTCACCATAAAAAATCCCGATTTTAATCGGGACCAAAGATACGGTATAGTTGAGAATCCGTTCTAGGTAGAGCCCAATACTTGTTTTAGATCTGAAACTTGGTTTTCCCAAAGCATTTTAGCCTCATCCACTTCATCCTCTTCAGCAAAATCGGTAATAAACAGGGAAACATCCTTGGTAATCTCATCTACTATGATGCGCATTTCAAAAAAGGTATCATCCTCGTTCTCGATCCACGTAAATTTGACAAACTCTTCGCTTTTTCGTTTCAGCATTTTAGCCTGTTCCTCGGCTCCATCCCAGATAAACGTAAATATTTCACTTCGGGAATTTACATTGTCGGCATACCATTCAGATAGGCCAGATGGGGTAGAAATATATTGGTAAAGCAACTGTGGGGAAGCTTGGATGACAAATTCAATTTCAAATTTTACCTTATCACTCATGTAGTGCGCAATTAGTCCTTTTTCAAGTATAGATATAATTTGGGAAGATAAAAAAATAAATATCAAATAATAAATTAATCCTGAATTTTGATTCAGCAAAAATTATACTCTATATTTGCACCCGCTAAAACGAATCATGGCGAGGTAGCTCAGCTGGTTACCCGCCCGTTCCGGACGGCACGTTCGGGCGGGGAGCGTCGGATTCTAGTTAGGCTAGTTTAAAAGTACACAATGATTATGGCGAGGTAGCTCAGCTGGTTAGAGCGTCGGATTCATAACCCGGAGGCCGAGGGTTCAAGTCCCTCTCTCGCTACAAAAAAAGACCATTTTGTGAAATGGTCTTTTTTTATGCCTATTGTTTTCCAGCTATCTCAAACGGCCCTATAATTTCACCTGTTTCTTACAACATTTCAATCTCCACCAGTGGCAATTGAAAGCTAAAAATGTCCAAGCCTCAATGAGAATGGGAAAATGCGTAAATTTAAAGAACGTATAAAAACGCATCTTGAAATTGGAGCACCCACATCAACTAATTCTTGATAATGTCAGTAGGTTTGTCGACTTAACCGAGCTTGAAAAACAGAAGTATCTCTCTCTGCTTACGGCAATAAAAGTAAAAAAGAAAGCATTTTTAATGCAAGCCGGTGAGATTGCCAAGTACGAGTATTTTATCACTAAAGGTTGCTTAAAAGTGTATACATTGGATGAAGATGGAGCACCTCATATCTCCATGTTTGCGGTTGAAGATTATTGGACGGGAGACATGGCCAGTTTTATCACCAAAGAACCGTCACGCTATTTCATAAAAGCTACCGAGGATTCAGAATTATTAGGTATCTCTAGACTTAACTATGATTTACTTTTTCAAGAAATCCCAAAATTTGAAAGGTTCTATCGTATACTTTATCAAAAGTCACTCATAAATTATATCAGGCGTTCCAATCATGGCATTTCCTTAACGGCTGAAGAAAGGTATATTGAATTCAAAAAGAAATATCCTAAGATTGTCAATAGAATTACCCAGAAAGACTTAGCAGGCTATATTGGCATTACGCCAGAATTTATGAGTAAAATCATCACGAAAGTCAACAGAATGTAAAAGTCTTAAACTAGTTCATTTTTTTTCATGTGTTCCTCCCGGAATTTTGAGGCATGAAAAAAATAGTACGAATCACTTCCTTATTAATACTTGGCATTGCTCAAAATTCAAACGCGCAATTTACACAGGTAGAACTGTTTACAGGGCTTGATAAAACGGATTTTACGTTTTATTCAAGCTATCCAATCAATAAAAAAAACACCCTCAGCATTGCAACCCTTGCATTCTTTCAAAAATTCAATAAAAAAGAGAATGCGGATTTTGATGAGGTTGGTGTCCAACCCACCTTATTTTGGAATATAAATAAGACCATTTCGGTTGGCCCCTCAGTTTATTACAATAGCATTTCAGGCTATTCAGGGCGTTTGTCGGGAAAATTTACATTGAAGAGTTCCAGACTATTACTTGTGGTCATTCCTACCGTGGGGCGCTATCAAAAAACAAAAAATACTTACACTGAAACCTTTGCCCAAATCCAGTTTAATACGCCTATCAGTGAAAAAATCACACTATGGCTCAACGGTCAGTTTTTAACGGTTTGGGACGAATTCCGGAGGCATTCAAGAAGTTTTCAGCAGTTGCGTGCAGGAGTGTCGTTCAACGGACACCAACTCGGTATCGGTTTCGACCTTGACCAGTATGGGCCCAATCCAATTGAAAAATCATCTTTCGGTCTGTATTACCGAAAAACTTTATAAACAATTTTAAATCTTAAACATCATGAAAAATTTAGTACAAATTTCACATTGGGTAGCCTATGGATATTTAATCTATGCCTTTGGTTATGCCAGTCTTTTTAAAGTTTTCCAAAAGCAAAGTATGATGGAAAACATGAGCAATTTTGGTTTCGGAAAAATATGGACCTTATTTATTGGTTATGGCGAATTGTTTGGAGTAATTGGTTTGGTTGTTGGGTTTTGGATGCATCAAGTTAAAAACCTATCAACTTTATGGTTATTGCCATTCGCAATTGGTGCATTGATAACTCATTTCGCACATAATGACTATGAATACTTTTACACTGCTTTGTTTTGCTGTATTGCTTGTATGGTTGTACTGGGTACAGATAAAAATTTCAAAGTAATACTATAGTGCTTTAATCTTCGAAATTTTAAATAAACGCATGGTTTTTCCATGAACTGGTTCGGGAATCAATCTAGTGAAGGTATCGAATGTTCTCTTTTGGCAATCGGTATTGTCTTAACCATAGTAAATGGCATTGTAAAATGGCCAATAGACAATTTAATTTATTAAAAAAACAATCATGAAAAAAATAATCACAATAGCAGGGAGCAATAGTCAAAAATCCATCAATAAAAGTTTATTGACCTATACCCATAATTTATTGGAAAATGTAGAAATCATCTCAATTGACTTAAATGATTATGTATTGCCTATTTATGGTATTGATTTTGAATCTGAAAATGGTATCCCCACTGCGATTAAAAGGCTGGACAAGTTATTTGATACGGCAGATGGATTTATAATATCTCTTGCAGAACATAATGGCTCTTACGCAGCGGTATTCAAAAATACCATAGACTGGTTATCCCGCTTAAACATGAAAATATGGCGAGAAAGGCCTATGCTGTTAATGGCAACCTCACCAGGTGGTCGAGGTGGTTCAACCGTATTGCAATCTGCAAGTACCTACTTCCCGTTTATGGGAGCTAGCATCACTGATACTTTTTCATTACCCTCTTTCTATGAGAATTTCAATAACGGAGAAATTAGTGATGAAAACTTGAAAAAGGACCTTCAAACCAAGGCTACCAAATTTCAAACAAAAATTAAAGCCGGAAATCACCAATTCCAAGTCTAAAAAAGCAAATTGAAAAGACCATTTTGTGAAATGGTCTTTTTCTTTTTATCTCTACTACCTAGTGGAACGAAATCTATAAGCTTTCTTCAATAATCTGCTCTACCACTTCTGGGTTCAACAAAGTTGAAATGTCACCCAGATTATCGGTTTCCTTGGAAGCAATTTTTCGCAGTATACGACGCATAATCTTGCCACTTCGGGTTTTTGGCAATCCGGGCACAAATTGAATCTTATCCAACTTGGCAATAGGGCCAATATGCTCCGTAATCATTTGGTTGATTTCCCTTTTCAGGTTATCACGATCTCGGGACTCACCAGTTTCCTTTAAGATGACATAGCCATACAAGGCATTTCCTTTTACATCATGCGGGAATCCTACAATGGCAGATTCTGCCACAGCAGGATGCTCGTTGATAGCATCCTCTATCGGTGCTGTACCCAAATTATGTCCGGAAACAATGATGACATCGTCTACCCTACCCGTGATTCGGTAATAACCGACTTCGTCCCTTAATGCACCATCACCTGTGAAATATTTTCCTTCAAAAGCAGAAAAATAAGTGTCCTTATAGCGTTGATGGTCTCCCCAAATGCTTCGGGCAATAGAGGGCCATGGGAATTTAATGCACAACCGTCCATCTACTTGATTGCCCTTGATTTCCTTCCCATTTTCATCCATCAAAGCGGGTTGCACCCCAGGCATGGGTAAAGTGGCATAGGTGGGCTTTGTTGGAGTTGAAAAAGGAATGGGTGAAATCAAAATACCGCCTGTTTCGGTTTGCCACCACGTATCCACTATGGGACATTTTTTCTCTCCGACATGGTCATTGTACCAGTGCCATGCTTCTTCGTTGATAGGTTCTCCAACGGTACCCAAAACTTTCAAACTAGAAAGGTCATATTTGGTGACAAAGTCTAAATTTTCCTTTGCCAAAGCACGGATTGCAGTAGGAGCTGTATAAAATTGGGTCACTTTGTGTTTTTGCACCACTTCCCAAAATCTCCCAAAATCTGGATAGGAAGGAACTCCTTCAAACATCACTGTAGTGGCCCCATTGGCCAAAGGTCCGTACACAATATAGGAATGGCCCGTAATCCATCCAATATCGGCGGTACACCAGTAAATATCTTCTTCACGGTATTGGAACACATTTTTAAAGGTATACGCTGTATACACCATGTATCCCGCCGTGGTATGCATCATCCCTTTGGGTCGACCTGTGGAACCTGAGGTATACAAAATGAAAAGCGGGTCTTCCGCTTCCATAATTTCAGGAACACAATCTGAGTATGCTTTATCCAGCAAGGGTTGCAGCCACTGGTCGCGTCCCTCCATCATGTCAATTTTTTCTCCAGTCCGTTTTGCGACCAGGACACTGGCTATACCCGGACATTGTTTTAAAGCTTCATCCACAATTCCTTTGAGGTCGATGGTCTTGCTTCCTCTATACGAACCATCAGAAGTAATGACCATTTTAGCATCACAATCGTTGATTCTTGTGGCCAATGCGGTAGATGAAAATCCGGCAAATACTACGGAGTGGATGGCTCCAATCCGGGCACAGGCCAATACGGAAACCGCCAGTTCGGGGATCATAGGTAAATAAATCACCACACGATCTCCTTTTTTTATGCCCTTTTCCTTGAGGACATTGGCAAACTTGCACACGCGTTCATGCAAATCATGATACGTAATATGCTCCGCCTCTTCGTTTGGGTCATTGGGCTCAAAAAGAATCGCCGTTTTATCGCCACGACTTCGCAAATGACGGTCGATACAATTTTCGGTAATATTGAGCTGGGCACCATCAAACCATTTGACTTCAGGTTTTGTAAAATCCCATTCCAAAACCGAATTCCATCTTTTGCGCCAGTAAAAGTGCTCTTCTGCGACTTCTTCCCAGAACGCCTCTGGATTTCTTACTGATTTACGATAGACCTGAAAATATTCTTCCAAATGTTTAATATGGTAGTTGCTCATCTAGTTTACTTAATTTTTATTGAGGCTTAAAATTATGAAAAAGGGGGCAATTAATTGCGGATATCAGTGGTCAATAGCGTCTCCTGCACCACTTGGAATACGGATATTTTCAACAATTTCCTGAACATCTTCTGGAGGATCATCTGTAAAAGTGTTCACGGCTATGGCCACAATAAAGTTCACCACCATTGCGATGCTTCCGAATCCTTCTGGTGAAATTCCAAACCACCAATCATCCTGTAAACCAGCAACAGCTTCCTGTCCTCCATCAAAAATTCCAAATTTGAATTTCAACATGTAGAAAAGCATGAGACAGAGTCCTACCACCATTCCTGATATGGCCCCTTGGCTGTTCATCTTTTTGTAAAAGATGCCCAAGATAATCGCAGGGAAGAACGAGGCTGCCGCAAGACCAAAAGCCAGTGCTACCACCGCGGCCACAAAGCCAGGCGGATTGATTCCAAAATACCCCGCAATCACCACAGCTACTGCAGCAGAAATCCGTGCCGCCCAAAGCTCTCCTTTTTCGGAGAGGCCCGGATTAAGGACATTTTTTATCAAATCATGGGATACGGATGAGGAAATGACCAATAACAACCCCGCTGCGGTTGACAACGCGGCTGCCAATCCACCTGCGGCAATTAAACCAATTACCCAAGCAGGCAAATCCGCTATTTCCGGGTTGGCCAAAACCATGATATCCCGGTCAACCGTAAGTTCGTTTACTTCCGGTGCGGCCACATACTGAATTTTACCATCCCCGTTTTTATCCTCATGGGCAATGAGTCCGGTAGTTTCCCATCGGCTGAACCATTCAGGCATGTTGCCATATTCTTTTCCGCTTACCGTTTCAATTAAGTTTGTTCTTGCGAAAACAGCCACTGCGGGTGCCGTGGTATACAAAATAGCAATGAACAATAAGGCGAGACCCGCTGATTTCCGGGCATCGCGAACCCTTTTTACGGTAAAAAAGCGAACAATTACGTGCGGCAGACCAGCCGTACCCACCATCAATGCCAATGTAATGGCAAATACGTCAATCGTAGTTTTTGAGCCAGAAGTATACTCTGCAAAACCGAGTTCAGTAGAGAGGCCATCCAATTTATCCAAAAGATAGGTTCCAGAACCATCGGATAAGGTGTCACCAAAACCAAACTGTGGAATTGGGTTTCCTGTCATCTGAATTGAAATAAATATGGCGGGTACCATGAAAGCGAAAATCAATACGCAATATTGCGCCACTTGGGTGTATGTAATCCCTTTCATTCCGCCGAGGACAGCATAGAACAAAACAATCACCATACCGATAACGACCCCCGTGTTGATGTCAACCTCCAAATATCTTGAAAACACAATGCCCACGCCTCGCATCTGACCTGCTACATAGGTGAAAGAAACAATAAGAGCACAAAAAACCGCCACTACACGCGCTGTTTTGGAGTAATACCGTTCTCCAATAAAATCAGGTACGGTGAACTTTCCGAATTTTCGAAGATAGGGCGCCAATAGCAAGGCCAAAAGTACGTAGCCTCCTGTCCATCCCATTAAATAAACAGCTCCATCGTAGCCTGCGAAGGAGATAATTCCCGCCATGGAAATAAAAGAGGCAGCCGACATCCAATCTGCTGCGGTAGCCATTCCATTGGCCAATGGGGAAACCCCACCTCCAGCAACATAAAATTCTTTGGTTGAAGCAGCACGGGACCAAATGGCAATTCCTATATACAGACCAAAGGATAACGCGACCAACACATAGGTCCAAATTTGAACATCACTCATAATTACGTTTTAGGGATTGGTTAATCTTCGTTGAAGCCGTATTTCTTGTCCAATTTGTTCATAAGCCGGACGTATACAAAAATGAGAATCACGAAGACATAAATGGAGCCTTGCTGGGCAAACCAAAAGCCAAGTTTAAAGCCGCCTATTCGGATGGTGTTCAGTTCATCTACCAATAGGATTCCGAAGCCGTAAGAGACCAGGAACCAAATTGCCAATAAGATTGATAGGTATTTTAGATTTTCATTCCAGTACTTTTTGCGAAGGTCGGTATCCATCTGTTAGGTTTGATTGAAGAAATATAAGGAATCCTCAGTAAAAACCACCAAAAATTGGAAAGTGCAACACTTTTCAAGAAATACTGTTCAAATAGTTTGAAACGTTAATCCCAATCCGTTCGTGAATATTGGAGACATCGGCCTTGATGAAATTTTCCCCAGTGATGCTTTCATACAGTTCAATGTAGCGTTCTGAAACGGATTCGATGTAGTCGTCACTCATTTCTGGAACAGTTTGCCCTTCCAAACCTTGGAATCCGTTGGAAATCAGCCATTGGCGCACAAACTCTTTGGACAATTGTTTTTGTGCTTCGCCTTTAGCCTGACGTTCTTCGTAGCCTTCGGCATAGAAATAGCGGGAAGAATCAGGAGTGTGGATTTCATCAATCAAAACGATTTCACCTTCCTTGGTTTTCCCAAATTCGTATTTGGTATCCACCAAAATCAATCCGCGTTTTGCAGCGATTTCTGTTCCTCTTTGGAAAAGCGCTTTGGTATATTTTTCCAAAACTTCATAATCGGCTTGGGAAACAATACCTCTTTTTAAAATATTTTCTTTGGAAATATCCTCATCGTGATCTCCCTTTTCGGCTTTTGTGGCTGGGGTGATGATGGGCTCCGGAAATTTATCGTTTTCCTTCATCCCTTCGGGCATGGGTTCGCCACATAACTGTCTTTTTCCAGCTTTGTATTCTCGAGCAGCGTGACCTGAAAGATACCCCCGAATCACCATTTCCACCTTAAAGGGGTCACACGCTTTTCCGATGGCAACATTAGGGTCTGGCGTAGCCATCAACCAATTGGGCACGATATCCTCCGTGGCCTGCATCATTTGGGTGGCAATCTGATTCAAAATCTGACCCTTATACGGAATGCCTTTGGGCATCACCACATCAAAAGCAGAAAGTCGGTCTGTGGCTACCATCACCAAAATGTCGTTATCCAAGGTATAAACCTCTCGTACTTTTCCTTTATATATTGATTTTTGGCCCGGAAAGTGAAAATCCGTGTCCATAAGTGTGTTCTGCCCCATCTTAAAATTGGTTTTGGTGCTCTATGTTCTTGTACGCGTCAATGACTTTCTTGACCAGCTTATGACGTATCACATCCTTATCGTCCAAATAAATAATGCTGATGCCATCCACATTTTTAAGGATAAGCAAAGCTTCCTTCAAACCTGAAATCACACGCCTTGGCAAATCGATTTGGCCAGGGTCGCCTGTCAATAAAAATTTGGCATTTTTCCCCATACGGGTCAGGAACATTTTCATTTGGGCATGGGTGGTGTTCTGGGCTTCGTCCAAAATCACAAAGGCATTGTCCAGTGTACGTCCACGCATAAAGGCCATGGGCGCAATCTGAATGGTACCGTCTTCAATATATTTTGCCAATTTTTCCGCTGGAATCATATCACGGAGTGCATCATACAATGGCTGCATGTACGGATCTAGTTTTTCTTTGAGGTCCCCAGGAAGAAATCCCAAATTTTCTCCAGCTTCCACGGCAGGTCGGGTCAAGATAATTCTACGCACCTGTTTTTCTTTCAACGCTTTCACGGCCAAAGCCACTCCTGTATAGGTTTTACCCGTTCCCGCGGGGCCGATGGCAAAGACCATATCGTCAACTTTACAGGCATCCACCATTCTTCTTTGGTTGAGTGTCTGGGCCTTGATCAAGCGACCACTGACCCCGTGTACCAAAACATCACCACTACTTTTGGAGGCTGTTTCCTCCTGTCCATTGGCGGTAAGGACCCGCTCAATCATGTTTTCATCCAGCTTGTTGTACTTGGCAAATTGACTGGTGAGCATATCGAAACGTTTGTCAAACTCTTCCAAGAGTTCTTCATCACCATACACTTTAATTTTGCTGCCCCGGGCAACAATCTTTAGCTTTGGGAAATATTTTTTTAGAAGTTCAATATTCTCATTTTGCTGCCCAAAAAAGTCCTGTGGGCTAATATCCGTGAGTTCTATGATGAGTTCGTTCAAAAAGTGTGGGGTATTTTTATGTTGTTCTTTACAAGAATTGTATTCTTTCTTTTTTAATGTAATTTTACTTCACAAACTTAACCAAAAATCAATTTGAGCAGGCAAAAACATATCAACAGTATTGCATGGCAATCATAACCTTAACTACGGATTTTGGAATTAAAGACCACTTTGTTGGTGCCGTGAAAGGGACTATTCTGAGCAACCTTCCCGATGTGAACATTGTTGATATTTCCCATGCCATCAGTCCATTCAACATTCAGGAATGCGCCTATATCCTTAAAAATGCTTATCGTTCCTTCCCCGAAGGAACGGTACATATTGTTGGGGTGGATTCTGAACTTTCGCCCGAAAACCAGCATATTGTGGTACAGGTGGACGGACACTATTTTGTAAGCGCCAATAGTGGGGTGATTTCGTTGATTACTTCTGAAGTGAAACCTGAAAAGGTGGTGGAAATCAAGATTCCGAATATCATTTCTGGATCGTTTCCCGTGTTGAACGTCTTTATTCAAGTGGCCTGCCATATTGCCCGAGGCGGAAAATTGGAGGTGATTGGAAAACCATTTGATGAGTTGCGTGAACTGCGCGACTTCGAGCCAAGAATCATCAACAACGGAAAAACCATTTCAGGAAATGTCATTTATATTGATAACTACGGTAATGTGGTAACCAACATCCAACGAAGTCTATTCAACGCCTATAGAAATGGTAGAGCTTTTGAAATAAATGCGCGTACCACCAAAATCAGTCAAATCCATGACAGTTATAATGGTATCATCAATTTTGAGTTGGATAAAAATCAACGCAAAGGCCCCGGTGATGCATTGGCCCTGTTCAATTCGGCAGGCTATATTGAGCTGGCCATTTATAAAAGTGACCTGAATTCTGTGGGTGGGGCCTCTTCCCTTTTAGGCCTGAATTATAGGGATACCGTAACCATAAATTTTCTGTAAATGCTGATACGTATCGTAAAACTCACCTTTAAACCCGAAAATATTCCTAGTTTTGAGCGAATTTTTAAGGAATCAAAAAACGGAATCTTGGCGTTTGAGGGCTGCAATTTGGTAGAGCTGTACCAAGACCTCAAAAATCCATGTGTATTTTTTACGTATAGTTTTTGGGAAAACGAATCAGATTTGGAAAGATATCGGACATCAGATTTTTTTAAAGACGTGTGGGGAACCACCAAACAACTGTTTAGTGAAAAGCCCGAAGCTTGGAGTGTCAACAGAGTTCAATCAACAAACCCATCGTAATGTTCGCGATTTTTAAGAGAGAGGTACGATCTTTTTTCACTTCGCCCATTGGGTATTTGATTGTGGGTGCCTTTTTGTTGCTCAACGGTCTTTTTTTATGGGTATTCCGCGGTGAATACAACATTTTCGATTATGGTTTTGCCGATTTGGGCAATTTCTTTTTGCTCGCCCCTTGGGTTTTTATCTTTTTGGTTCCGGCCATCACCATGAAAAGTTTTTCCGAAGAACGTAAAATGGGGACCTTGGAACTGTTACTCATCAAACCCATTTCGATTTGGAAATTGGTCTTCGGAAAATTTTGGGGTGCGGTGCTTTTGTGCGTCATTGCTGTAATTCCCACAATTATTTATGTGTTTGCCATTTCCAGTTTAGGAATGATTGAAGGCAATTACGACCTTGGAATGGTGCTGGGTTCCTATTTTGGACTCTTATTTTTGATTTCAACCTATGCATCCATTGGACTATTTGCGTCTACCCTCTCGGATAACCAAATCATTGCCTTTTTGGTGGGCATTTTGTTGTGCTTTTTGGTCTTTAATGGATTTGATGCGGTTTCCTCACTATTTTCAGATGGGGAATCCCAACAATGGGTGCAGAGTTTAGGAGCCCAATCACATTTTGAAAGTATTGCCCGAGGGGTCATTGATACTCGGGATTTGATGTATTTTATTTCAATGACACTGCTCTTTTTGTACCTCACATTTCAACGCCTAAAACAACTTCCCCGATGAAAAAGTTTCTCATTTCAGTAGTCGTGGCTATTGTTGCCGTTGTGGTGTTAAACCTCTTGGCCAGTTTTGCCTACACCCGTTTCGATTTAACCGAAGACAAGCGGTATACCCTATCCGAACCCGCGATTGAAGTCGTCCAAAAATTTGCTTCCCCCGTAGTTATCGATGTGCTTTTGGATGGGAGCATTCCTCCGGAATTCTCCAAGCTCAAAACAGAGACCATACAATTGTTGGAATCCTTTGCTTCCAAAAATAAAAATATTACCTACAACTTGGTGGATCCATTGGAAAATGAAAGTCAAGCACAGCAAACCATTGCCGAATTGCAAGGTTTGGGGCTTCAACCTGCCAACGTAACCGTTGAGGAAAACGGAAGGGTTTCCCAAGAATTGGTCTTTCCTTGGGCCATGGTGAATCATGGAGACCGAACCGTGAAAGTGGCGTTGCTCAAAAATAAAATTGGTTCATCTGCGGAGGAGCGCATCAACAATTCCGTGCAACAATTGGAGTATGCGTTTGCCGATGCGTTTACCAAATTGAACATCAAAGAGAAGAAAAGCATAGCCGTCATCAAAGGAAATGGAGAACTCCCAGATATGTACTTGGCGGATTATTTGACCACCATTAGAGAGTATTACAACATTGCAGCCATTACCTTGGACTCTGTGGCTTCCAACCCGCAAAAGGTGTTGAATCAATTGGAAGGTTTTGATATGGCCTTAATTGCAAAACCCACCGAGCCGTTTTCCGACCAAGAAAAATATGTGATGGACCAATACGTAGTGAACGGAGGGAAATCCATTTGGTTAGTAGATCAGGTGGCCATGGAAATGGACAGCATTTTAGCTGGTGGTGGTAGCGCCTTTGCCCTTCCCCGAGAACTCAATCTGAAGGATTTCTTTTTTAAATATGGAGTTCGAATCAACCCGGTGCTGGTCAATGACATGTACTTTACCCAAATTGTTTTGGCTACCGGCGAGGGAAACGATTCCCAATTTGACCCGGTTCCGTGGTATTACAACCCCATGGTGTTTTCCAAAAACAACCACCCTATCAATACCAATATTGAGGCGGTTCGGTATCAGTTTACAAGCCCAATGGATATTTTAGAGAATGATTATGAAAAAACTATTCTTTTACAAAGTTCGCCTTTGTCCAAAACCGATGGTACACCGCGACAGGTCAGTCTGGATATCTTGAATAATCCTCCAAATCAGGAAAACTATACCCCCGGAAATATGCCTTTGGCGGTCTTGATCGAGGGTGATTTTGTATCCATGTACAAAAACCGAGTAAAGCCTCTCAAATTACAGAACACACTTGAAGAAGGCCCTGCCAACAAAATGATTGTGATTTCCGATGGGGATGTCATCAAAAACCAATTGCGTAATGGCAGACCACTGGAATTGGGATACGACAAATGGACCAGCAGTTTCTATGGCAACAAGGAATTTCTCGTTAACTGCACCAATTACCTATTGGACAATACTGGACTTATAAACATTCGAAGCAAAAAAGTATCCATTCCTTTACTGGATGTAAAGAAAATTGCAGCCGAAAAAACCAAATGGCAATTCATAAACATTGGGGTTCCCGTACTTCTGACCTTACTTTTTGGAGTTTTCTTCAGCTATTACCGAAAGCGGAAATTTGCCGCCTAAGTGTTAATAAATTTGTTTCTCTGCTTCGACCTTTTAAGATATATTTGCTTTTATCGATTTATAAGCCCAGTTTTATCGACCTCAAGTCGGTTGGGCCACAATACTAAAGGATTTCTTTGATGAAGTTTATTGTATCCAGTACATATTTATTGAAACAACTACAGGTTTTGGGAGGAGTTATTAACAATAGTAACACGCTCCCCATCCTAGATAATTTTCTGTTCGATTTAAAACAGAACCAACTTACGGTCTCCGCATCCGACCTAGAAACTACCATGAGCTCCGTGCTTGAAGTGGATTCCGATGCAGAAGGTACTATTGCCGTTCCTGCGCGTTTGCTGTTGGACACTCTAAAGACATTTCCTGAGCAACCCCTTACCTTTGTGGTAGAGGACAACAATACGGTAGAAATCAGTTCCAACCATGGTAAATATGCCTTGGCGTATGCTGATGGGGCTGAGTTCCCTAAAGCAGTGGAAGTTTCCAATCCGAGCTCCACTACCCTATTGGGTGATATTTTGGCCACCGCCATTAACAAGACCATTTTTGCAGCGGGGAACGATGACCTTCGCCCGGTGATGAGTGGTGTGTTCTTTCAATTTTCTCCCGAAAATTTGACTTTTGTGGCCACAGATGCGCACAAATTGGTAAAATATCAACGGCAAGATGTTACAGCTTCGCAAGTAGCGGAATTCATTATGCCCAAAAAACCATTGACCCTTTTAAAGGGGATTTTGGCAGGTTCTGAATCCGAAGTGACCATTGAGTACAATGATAGTAATGCCAAATTCATTTTTGACAATTCAGAATTGATTTGTCGCTTGATTGATGGAAAATACCCCAATTATGAGGCGGTTATTCCAAAGGAAAATCCCAACAAACTGACCATTTCCAGAAATCAGTTTCAAAGTTCAGTACGAAGGGTTTCCATTTTCTCCAACAAGACCACGCACCAAATCCGATTGAAGATTGCTGGAGCTGAGCTAAACATTTCCGCTGAAGATGTGGATTATAGCAACAAGGCCGAAGAACGTCTTTCGTGCTCTTATCAGGGAGATGATATGCAGATTGGGTTCAACTCGCGATTCTTACTGGAAATGCTGAATAATTTATCTTCGGACGATGTTTCATTGGAAATGAGCCTGCCCAACCGAGCTGGAATCCTCACACCTATTGACGGATTGGATGAAGGCGAACATGTTACCATGCTGGTGATGCCAGTAATGCTGAACAGCTAACTACTCAAACATAATACCCATACACTTAAAGCTGGAGCGAAATGTTCCAGCTTTTTTTTGTTTAAATGAACCGTATCGTAAGAAAATAAGAGGGTGCTTCACCATTGGAAGCCTTTACCGCATTGGCTATGGGTAAAATAAACCCTAAGATTCCTGTAGCGACCAAGCCTAAAATTCCCAACCCCAAAAGTAGAATGGCCGGAATACTTATAATAATGTAAAGTATCAAGCTTAACTGCAAATTAATGGCGGCCTTTCCGTGTTCATCCACACCCTCTACATCATTTTTTGAAGATACCCAGATGACCAAAGGAACAATAAGACTTCCAAACCCAACAACATAAGTCAGCAACTGGGTTAGGTGGATGATGGACAACAGCGTGTTGTCCTTTCTCATAACATTTTGATTAACAACTTCCATTTTTCGATTGATTTTGATGATGTACCTTATTAGTATATAATTTACGTAAAATGTTACAGCTTTCTGCGAATTTGTACTTTTGCCCCTATGTCATACACGGATAATATAGTAGCCTTGGCAACCCCTTCTGGTACTGGGGCCATTGCGGTGATTCGCGTTTCGGGTCCAGATGCCATCTCTTTGGCCGATTCTATTTTTAAATCGGTTAAAGGAAAAAAATTGTCCAAACAAAAGAGTCACACCATTCATTTGGGACATATTGTGGATGACGGAAAGGTTTTGGACGAGGTACTCGTTTCTATTTTTAAGGGCCCACATTCCTATACTGGCGAAAATGTAGTGGAAATATCCTGTCATGGATCTCCCTACATTCAACAGCAGATTATTCAATTAATCTTGCGAAAAGGGTGCCGAACCGCATCAGCGGGAGAATTTACCCTCCGTGCTTTTTTGAATGGGAAAATGGATTTGAGTCAGGCAGAAGCTGTGGCCGATTTAATTGCGAGCGACAGTGAAGCTGCCCATGATATTGCCATGCAGCAAATGCGGGGTGGCTTCAGTAACGAAATCCAGAAACTGAGAGAGGAACTGTTGAATTTTGCTTCATTGATTGAGTTGGAACTCGATTTTTCACAGGAAGATGTTGAATTTGCAGATCGCACCCAATTCAATGAACTATTGACCAGAATTAGTGAAGTCCTAAAAAAATTAATTGATTCCTTTGCATTGGGGAATGTCATCAAGCACGGCATTCCAGTTGCTATTGTGGGACAGCCCAACGTAGGGAAATCAACGCTTCTCAATGTTTTATTAAATGAAGAAAGAGCAATTGTAAGTGATATTGCTGGGACTACCCGAGATACGGTTGAAGACCAAATCAGTTTGAATGGCATCAATTTTAGATTTATTGATACCGCCGGTATCCGCGAAACTGCAGATGTGGTAGAAAAAATAGGAATTGAACGTACATTTGATAAAATCGATAAAGCTAGACTAATCATCTTTCTTTTTGACCGAATGGACTTTGATCGTTCAGAACTGGAACGTATCAAAAATCGCTATCCCAATAAACAATTGGTACCTATCTGCAATAAGGTAGATTTGTTGGAGCAATCCCAAATGGAAGAATTGCGGAAGGAAATTCCAAATGTTCTTTTTCTTTCAGCCAAGAACAAAACGGGAATACCAGAATTAGAAAAGGAACTGCTTGCCTTGGTGGACTCCGGCGCGTTGAGCGGTGACGAGACCATCATTACCAATAGTCGGCATTATGATGCCCTATTAAAGGCCTTGGAGGAAATCCAGAAAGTAAAAGAAGGTATGGAAATGGGATTGGCCAGTGACCTTATGGCCATTGACATTCGCCAAGCTTTGTTTCATCTCGGAGAAATTACCGGAAGCGTCACTACGGATGATCTATTGGGAAATATTTTTTCCAATTTTTGCATCGGCAAATAGATTAGGAAAACAAAGGTCATTAAAAGAAACTAAACACCACTCTTTCAGTTAATTACTTATTTTTTATTTTTCCATTATTTCCTTTTTAGGTACATTTATTGTGTCTCAAGTGTGTCTCATATTTAAATGAGACACAAAAAATGTGTCACATGATAAAAATTCATCTTAGAAAGAAAAAGCTAAAAACAGGGAAACTGAGTATTTATATTGAGTATTACAAAGGAGCTACACAATTGGCCAATGGTAAGACCAAGCACCATAGGGATTACGAATATTTGCAACTCTATTTAATACAAGACCCAAAAACCGCAGCTGAAAAGAAAAAAAACAAAGAACAGCTTGAACTGGCGGAGAAAATCCTAGCCATCCGGAAAGCCGAAGTCTATCAAGGAAAGTACGATATTCAAAACAACCATAAAGGGAAAACCCAATTTTTGGAATACTATGAACTCAAAAAAGAGGAACGCTATCAAACCAAGGGAAACTACGACAATTGGGATGCCGCTCAAAAGCATTTAGAAGCCTATTGTCCTAGGCACATCACATTTAATGATGTCAACCTAGTTTTTGTGAAGGGCTTTAAAAAGTATTTAGATACGGTGGCCGTTACTAAAAGTCAAAAAACACTTTCCCAAAATACTAAGCACACCTATTATAATAAATTCAAAGCCTGCCTTAATGCTGCCTTTGAAGAAGGTTATTTAAAAGAGAATTTTAATCGAAAGGTAAAAGGATTTAGTATGGGTGAGTCTACAAGGGAATACCTTACAGCCGATGAATTACAACGCTTATCGAAAACTCCCTGCGATTTACCAATATTGAAAAATGCCTTTCTATTTTCAGTACTTACGGGTATCCGTTGGTCAGATGTCAATAAATTAAAATGGTCGGAGGTCAGAGATGAGGGAATTGATGATAGTGGCAATCCTGTTTACCGAATCATTTTCAAACAAAAGAAAACCGATGGTGCTGAATATCTTTATATATCTCAACAGGCCAGACAGTTATTGGGGACACGAAGCGATTCCAAAGAAAGGGTATTTAAAGGCTTGCGATATAGCGCATATATGAATCTAAAATTGCTACGTTGGTGTATGGATGCCGATATAAAAAAACATATAACCTTTCATTCCGCTAGGCATACAAATGCGGTTTTATTGCTGGAAAATGGGGCCGATATCTACACCGTTTCCAAAAGATTGGGCCATCGAGAAATTAGAACTACTGAAATCTATGCCAAGATTGTGGATCAAAAAATGAAGGAAGCGGCTAATTTAATACCTCATTTAAATCTGTAAGGATGGATAAAGCGTTTATTGTCGAAGCAATAATTATTTCCATCTGTCTATATTTTGGAGTAAGATTACTCTGGCGATATGGAAAAATGTTTGTTTTATTCATGCTAAATGAGCCAACAAAATGGGACAAACAAATCGATAAGCCACGCTTGCTATTTCATTTAATTGGTCTAATTCTTTTAGCTTCGCCTTTTTATTCCAACGGCATTCAGCAGCTTATTCATTCCAAAAGCTTATTAGTTCAACTTAGCTATTGGATGCCATTTATAGCAGGAGCGTTTATTACTCAACTTTCCTGGACAACCAAATTCAGGGATGTCTATGGGGGAATCAAACGAAAAATAAGTCCATTCCGAAACCTTGAAACCACGTTTTCATCTGAAACCGAGGCTACAAAAATTTATGAACGTTTTAGCCAAGAGGGATATATCCAAACCGATATTGTCTCATTTATGGCATTCGTGAACCTAGAAACACCCATAAAAAG
Organism: Bacteroidia bacterium; assembly: GCA_030427985.1. Classification (GTDB taxonomy): domain Bacteria; phylum Bacteroidota; class Bacteroidia; order Flavobacteriales; family Flavobacteriaceae; genus Flagellimonas. Next base: position 31,201 of record JAUIBH010000010.1, read on the forward strand.
AATCATTTGGCAAGATAAAATAGCAAGACAGCCAAAACGTATCAACCGACAATCTCTCATTGAGTTTATGAGTAATTTGATTATCGGTTTTGAATCCTTGGAAAACCAACAGATTATAGCCCTTATTGACCGTTATTTCTGCAATCCATCCAACCAGTCCATAAAAATTTCATCAAAAAATGTTACGGATTGGAGAAATAATGATTCAGCTTATCTACGAAAAATATCCAATCTAATTAAGGCGTAATTACATTCCATTTACAATTACGCTATTCTTTCCACTTGCCTTTTTAAAGACATTCGTTTCCGTTAACAAAAAACAGCAACAAAGCGCTTTGTTCATTTTTAATCTTAAAAGCATGAAAAAATGGACACTATTCAATTGGCTGAAAAGCTAGATCGTATCGAAAAACTATTACTTGGTTCAAAAAAAGTTTTGAATCTTGAGGAAGCGGCAGAATACACAGGTATTTCGAGAAGCTATCTATACAAATTGACCTCAAGGGGCATTATTCCACACAGCAAGCCTAACGGCAAAATGATATTCCTATCAAAGGAAAAATTGGATGATTGGTTATTAACCAATGGTAGGAAATCCTCCCTAGATATCTCCAGGGAGGCAAACAGCTATATACTGAAGCATAAAAAGTAAATTTTTTATGAAGACTGATCACGAAACTGGGCTTTACACGGTAAGAGATCCCAAAAAGAAAACCATCTATGACTATACCCATGAGTATTTGATTGAGAAGTACGATATCATGTACAATGAAATATCGCACGATTTTCAAATTTCTTTGAAGGGTCTAAAAAAGTGGCATTACCTCAATTTGAACTCATTGATCATTGAACTGGCAAAGGCCAGCATTGATATCAGTACGGCAAAACTGGAAATCCTGATTAAGTCCGAACTCATTCTGAAATACAATCCCATCAAGGAATATTTTGAGAACCTAACACCATGGGACGGTTTGGACCATATCGAAAAACTGGCTTCTTATGTTCCTACCTATGAGCAGGAAGCTTTTATATACCATTTTAAAAAGTGGTTGGTAAGAGCTATAAAATGTGCCTTGGAACCGAACTATTTCAATAAGCAGGCCCTTATTATCAGTCATAAAGGTCAAAGCTCGGGAAAATCCACGTGGTGTCGTTTTATCTGTCCTCCGGAATTATCGGAATACATGGCGGAAGATATTAGTAACGACAAAGATGCCAGGATCCAGTTATGCCGAAATTTCCTGTACAACTTGGACGAACTGGCCGTTTTATCCAAAAAGGATGTGAACGCTTTAAAAGCTTTCTTTTCAAAAACATTTATCAATGAGCGACTACCCTACGATAGAAAGAACACGACCCTGCCCCGAATCTGTTCCTTTATCGGATCCACCAATATGTCTTCATTCTTGAACGACGAAACGGGTTCCGTACGTTGGTTGTGTTTTGAACTAATGGACAAAATCGATTTTGCCTACTCGAAGGAGGTTCAAATTTCGGATGTATGGTCACAAGCCTTTCATTTAGCCTATCACGATAAGAAATTCAATCCAGAATTGACACTTAAAGACATTGCAGAAAATGAAGAGCGGAATAAAAAGTACACCCAGCTCACCACGGAACAGGAACTCGTGGCCAAGTATTATGAAAAATCCAATCATATGGATGATTTTGTTACTGCGGCTGACATTCAAATCAAACTGTCTTGCCTAAACCTAAGACTCAACAAAATCAATTTGGGAAAAGCTTTATCCGGATTCAACTTTCAGCGGGTCAAACATCCGAAACGGCAAGTGTATGGATATTTGGCAAAAGCCAATTTCACAGATACCCCTTGGGAACTGGAAATACCAATTAAGCGGAAATAAAGCCTACCTACTTACCTATAGGCAAACAACACCCGATAGGGAAAGGGAAATCTTTAGGTAAGATGAATAACCCCCAAATTACCTACATATTACCTAACCTACCTAAAACAACACTTTAGGTAAGTAAAATAGACACCTACCTAACCAAAAAGACCCGTAAATAGGGCTTTAGGTAACTAGGTAGGCGAAATCAAGAAAATAAAAACTGATGAAAGAAAAAAGAATAACCTGCGAAAAAGCCCGCAACGTTTGCATCGTCCAAACGCTTGCAACGTTGGGGCACTTTCCCAGTAAACAATCGGAAAAAGAAGCTTGGTTTCCAAGTCCGTTCCGGTCGGAAACCCAAGCCTCTTTTAAGGTCTCCAAAACCCTCAACCGATGGTACGACCACGGGGAGGGTATAGGGGGTAATGTAATCGACCTGGTGTGCAAATTGAAACAGATTTCAGTAAAGGAGACTCTGGAATTTTTGAGTGACAATAGTTGTTCTTTTTCCTTTCAGCAGCAACCGATTAAAAAGGAATCCCCGAAGCTTGAAATAACCCAAGAACTTCCGATTCGGCATCCGGCCCTATTCGATTATCTCACAGAGAGGAAAATACCCCCTACCCTCGCCCATGGTTATTTGAAGCAAGTCCATTTCATTTTGAACTCCAAAAAATATTTCGCACTTGGTTTACGGAACGATATGGGGGGATGGGAACTTCGGAACAGATTTCAAAAGCATTGTTGTTCCCCAAAGGCAATCACCCTCATTAGTAGAGGAAAACAAAACATTACTGTTGTCGAAGGCATGTTCGATTTTCTTTCCCTATTGGTCATTCGACCTAAATGGTTTGTGGATTCGGATGTGTTGGTTCTAAACTCATTGGCTTTTGCCTCCAAAATCAGCTCCATTTTAGAAAACTACAATGGTATCTATCTCGCCCTGGACAATGACGCATCGGGTGAGAAATGGACGCAATATCTAATCAAGGCATATCCAAGGGCCATAGATGAAAGAAATTGCTTTACCAGTTTCAAGGATATAAACGAAAAATTGATAGCCCATGACCAGCGATACTATCCATAAAAAATATAGCCCCGTCGAACATTCCGAGTTGGTTGCTCTTGATGTATCAGGAAAACCAAAATGTAATTCTGATAAGAATTCGAGATGTGTGTCTGTGGACACAATCTCGCCCGCTCCCGATGGTCGCAGGGAAAAAAAGAAGTGTTTTAAGGGGAAAAGGGAATTGGTAAAATTCCGCTGTACAACCTACGAGAAAAAACTATTGATGGCAAAGGCGAAGCTCTGTGGGCTGACGTTGAGCGAATTCCTAAGGAGAGCGGCCATGGAACAAACCACCCTGGAACGATTGTCCGACGAGGAAATCGAAATCTATCAAATGCTGGCCAAGTACCATAACAACTTTAAGTCGATTGGAAACATGTTCCGGAAAAAGAGTCCGAAACTGACCGAGATGGTCTATGATACGGCCAAGCAAATCAAGGAACACCTCAAAAGATTCGGGTCATGATAGGCAAGGGTAAATCAATTTCCCATACCCGGGCTTCCATGGGATATGGTTGGAACCAGGAAAAGAATGCCGAAGTAGTTTTCAGGCAACATTTGGTTGGTGAAAACCCCAAAGAAGTCACCGAAGAATTCCGACGTATTCAAGAAATGAACCATGTCTGTGAACGCAATACACTTTCCTTTGTATTAAGCCCGACCATAAAAGATGGCCAACGCTTAAAGAAGGAAGAACTGGAAAGGATTGCCAAGGAGTTTATGGAGAGAATGAAGCTCGGGGAACGACAGGCCATTGCCTTTGTGCACCGAGATAAGGAACACACCCACATTCATTTGTACGTCAACCGTATCGACTTCAAAGGGGTCGCATACAATGACAGCTTTATTAGCAAACGAAGTCAGAAAGCCGCCGAAAACGTAGCGGAGACCATGCAATTGACCACCGTAAGGCAAGTACAAATGGAGCGGGAATTCAACACCCAAGAACTACGAAATGAAATAAAACGAAGGCACGAACTGACCTTGAAATATCAAAAACCTGAAAACTATCATCAATTTATGGAAGGAATGAAGTCCAATGGTGTCGAAGTCAAACCGAGTATCAATAGACAGGGGCAGCTCCAAGGCTTTCGGTTCGAATTCCAAGGGCATAGCTTTAAAGGCAGTGAAATCAACCGGAATATGTCCATGGCCGGAATTGGTAGGGAATTGACACGATACAATACCCCACAGAAAATCATTTCGCCAAAGAACACCATAAAGCTATTGGACAAAGTGGTGCCAGTTCCCGAAAAGCTCTTGGCATCCCTGGTTAAAAGGGCAATCAAAAAATCCATCGACATTGGAATGGGCATTTAAACCTGAAATCTTATGAACAAACTTGAAACCATTACTGAACTATTGATCAACGAGCTGGCCGACTTCGAAAAGAACGTACAACAATTAGGCGACCAAATAGAAAGGGCCGAATCTCTTCGGATAAAATTCGATTTATCACCTATTAAGGGTTTAATCTCACAATTGGAAGAACTTGGCAGACGGGAAACAGAAAGACGTGAACAATACCTGGACCGTTTGCAACGAAACCTACAACAAGCCAAGATCTACCCGAAATGGGCGGTTATAACCTTTATGGTCTTCTTTGGAATTTCATTATCAACTGGGTTCTATGCATACAATTTAAAATCAGATATGGAAAATGAAAAAAATGAGGCTTTTTTGCAGGGTGAAAGAAATGGAATAATGCATTTAGAACAGTTTTTAAAAGAAACACCTGGCGCAACTAAACTTTACGACCAATGGCGCATTCATAAAAGCAAAAAGTAGATTGTCGTGAACATCCGAAAAGAAAACTATTCTCATTTGACAGCTGTTTCCGGTCTATCGTAATATTTTTTTCGTAACCAAAAGGAAACCCGAACCAATAAAATCAAAGCGGGAACTTCGACCAATGGACCAATTACCCCTGCAAATGCCTGTCCTGAATTAAGCCCAAAAACCGCAATTGCCACGGCAATCGCCAATTCAAAATTATTTCCTGCAGCCGTGAAAGCTACCGAAGCAGTTTTGTCATATTCCGCACCCATTGCTTTGGTGAAGAAAAATCCAATGATGAACATTACCGTAAAATATATTAACAATGGTATAGCAATGATGATTACATCCATTGGGATTTCAACTATTAGTTCGCCTTTAAGTGAAAACATTACCACAATGGTAAACAACAATGCAATTAGGGTTAAGGGTGAAATGGTTGGTATAAATTTTTGGGTGTACCATTCTTCCCCTTTTAATGTAACTAAAATTAGTCGGCTTAAAATTCCCATTACAAACGGGATGCCTAAATAGATTGCGACACTTTCTGCTATTGTGCCGATTGAAATATCTACAATTGCTCCTTCAAATCCAAAATGGGGTGGAAGAACGGTTATAAAAATCCAAGCATAAAAACTGTAGGCAAACACCTGAAATATGCTATTTAACGCAACTAAACCTGCTCCATACTCGCTACTTCCCTCAGCAAGGTCATTCCATACAAGAACCATAGCAATACAGCGTGCCAGACCTATTAAAACAAGCCCGACCATATATTCCGGATAATCGCGCAAAAACGTGATTGCCAAAACGAACATTAGAACCGGACCTATTATCCAATTGAGAACAAGGGATATGGAAAGAATCTTTGTGTTTCTGAAAACCTTGGGCAAGAGCGAATAATTGACCTTTGCCAAAGGTGGGTACATCATCAATATCAGACCTATGGCGATCGGGACATTGGTAGTTCCCTTATTGAAGGTATTTATCAAATCGGGAAAGGTCGGAACGAAATATCCAATTCCGACGCCAATGGCCATGGCCACGAATATCCACAAGGTTAAATTTCTATCGAGGAAGCTTAGTTTTTTTGAGGCCATTTGTTAGTTATTGATTTGAGAGAAAACATAGGATAGTTCGGTTGCTATTTGCAGACTTCTTTCTTTGTATTTTTCGGCTTGTTGTGGCGTATTGTCAAATGCTTTTGGGTCTTCAAAAGTTATAGCAATGCGTTTTTCTGCTCCGGGAACAAAAGGACAAGCTTCATTGGCCGAATCACAGGTCATAATAGCGGCAAAACCGGATTTTGGGTTAAAATCATCATCCAACTTCTTTGAAAAGCCTATGATGGGGTGCTCATTGTCCGCATATTTAATGCTATAAACAGGGTTTTCGTTTTTTGAAATCTGGTTTATTTTAAATCCTGAATTTTGTAACGTTTTAGCAATCATTGGAAAAAGTGCCGTGGCCTCCGTTCCCCCTGAATAACAGAACACATTTTTAATAGTAAAGTAGTGTGCCATGGTCTGTGCCCAAACTTGCGATAAATGGCTTCTTCTTGAATTATGGGTACAAATGAAATTGATACGTATTTCTTGGTTTTCAGAAACCTTTGACCGTATAAAATCGATTAGCGGCATTAAAACTTCTTTTCGTCCCTCCGAAATAGTCGAGGTATCTAAATTTTTGATTGTCTTTTCAATTTCAGGAAAAACGGTTGGTGGTGCGTCTATCATTTTTTTGTTCTTAGTTCTGGTTAGCAACAATTTCCATCCGGTGCGCAGCACGGTTCTTCAGATAGGTTGGATAGTTTTAATCTTGGCTTTTCCGATGGGATGTTACATTTCTCCCTAGCAAGACAATCGGTTTGTTTGGTGGTAAGCAGAAAGTTCTTTCCGTTGAAGTCAAGACCGAACTTCCCTATGGTCTCCCCTTGGTATTCTACCTCAATTTCCAAATCTTCAATACCTAAAACTTTTTCTGATAGTTCAATGATATTGAGTAGTTTTTCTGGATGTAACCTATGGTCATAATCATCAGCGTTCCAAAGTTGAAAATTGGCAACTTCCTCATTACGTACAGTCCCACCGCAATCTATAAAGTGTTTGGTAATCCTGCCAACTTCAGTAACGTGAAAATGGCTGGGTACTAAATCACCATTGGGTAATTGAAAAGCAATTCTGTCCAACTGGGTAAGCTTTTGTTTGATTTGTGATAGCTTCATAATTCTTATTGTTTTTGTGATCGGGTCAAATAATCGATTCTAGATGCCACATAAAGCATTTCCCTGGCTATGACTCCATGGGAATATAAGGGAACCGATATTTGCATCGGGTCATCTTCCTTAAACATGGTATCTTCCACAAAAATCTTCAAGCTTTTTTCTGAATTTTCAATGGAATTTTGGTCTTTATAGTTCACATTCCAACTATCGGACCCGAAATTGACATTGTATGAGTAGGGCTTCTTGCCGCTAGCATTGCTAACCTTGAAGCCATACTTCTTTAACGATGCCAGCCCGGATAAGGGCTCGCTTGCCACCTTAAGTCCCGCGGATTGAATGTCATAACCGTTAAGTTCATACTTTATTAGACCTGTTTGTAACCAAATAGCAGCAAGTTGGCTCTTTGTTTTGTTAGTGCTATCTATGAATACTATGCTTGCATTACCATTGGTCCTTTTTTCCTTAGAGATTCTTGAGGCCAATTGGTCCAGCAGAACGCTCCTTTCCTTTTCAATACTCGAAAAGGTAGTTTCAATGGAAGTTATCGATTTCACGATTTTGTTTCTTAGCTTTTGTGCATGTATCCCATTCTGGAATAAAATAAGCAAGGTTAAAATGATGTTGGTTCTGATTGTTTTCATAATATATTTAATTTGTTTATCGCAATAAAACGATTAATTAATGTAAATTTTTTTAACAACAGTCTTCGTTCTCTGGAAGGTCCTGGTCTAGAAAATCCCCCATAACGGCTTTCATGACCGTCCAATTATCCTTGTCGATACAATAGCACACACTCGTTCCCTCGACATTACCCTTGACCAATCCCAAGTTTCGCAATTCCTTAAGATGCTGTGATATCGTGGGCTGGGCCAAACCGATTTCATCGACCAAGCTCCCGCAGTAACAACTATCCATTTTGAACAATTGCTGCAGAATGGCAACACGCGCCGGATGCCCAAAGGCTTTGGCGAATATGGCGATTTGATTCTGCTGGTCAGTGAATATCTCTGTTTTAGCAAGTCCCATATCTATTGTTTAATTGCAATATTACAATTAATAATTAAATCCAGCAATAGTAGTTAAATTAATCTTCCAACTAAAACGACTAAAATTTGGAACGTTTCGATAATAGGAAAAGTTCTTTGAATAGATACATGGTTTACTCAAATAAATATGTCCGTAAAATTTAGTTCTTTTGATACCATTCATTTTGATGTTTCCCGTAGCATAATTTTCTTTTTGATATTCTTTACTTTTGAAGCATGAAAATGCTTGCCGTTATTTTGTCCTTGTTTACAATTTTCCTGTCTTCATACCCATGTTGTCAGGATGAATACTCATGTGAGGAACTATTAGAGATAAGGGATAACAGCGGGGATAGTTCCCAAAAGGAGGTACCTCACGAAAGTGACGGGCCATGCTCTCCATTCTATAATTGTGGCCGTTGCGTAGGGTTTACCTTAACTTTCAATGAGATGGTTTTTGTTCCTATTGAACATGAGTTGAAAAAGGCTCTTGTACCTTATCTTCGATTTCAGCCCAAAGAAGCACTTTTCATAGCCCTTAAGCCTCCACGATATTTTGAAATATAAATAAAATTACATGGTCGAACTCCCCCGACCAAAATCCCTTTTAAATATTTCAAAAAAATCCAAAAAATGAATCCACGATTATTTTTGGTACTCTCCCTTTTCGGGATGGTATCAACGTTTGCACAGAACAAACTTGAACTTACGGTAAAGGACTCCCTGACCGGAGAACCTTTATTGGGCGTCACTGCCCAAATCAAATCCATTGAAAAAGGCGCTATATCGGACTATAACGGTCAGATATATATGGAAGAAATTCCCTATGGTAATTATATTCTTAGATTGAGCTACATAGGTTATGCACGAAAAGAACTAAATCTATCCTTTCCACTTAATACGGATATACAGGGTAAGACCATTTACCTGGTACCCCAAACGGAGGAAATCGAGGAAATTACATTGGTATCTACCAGAAGCACCCGTACAATCGATGATATACCCACACGTGTTGAAGTAATCGCCGGAGAGGAACTTTCCGAAAAGGGAAACATGAAACCAGGGGACATTCGAATGCTGCTGAACGAAAGTACCGGTATCAGGACCCAGCAGACTTCGGCAACAAGTTACAACTCCAGTATACGCATTCAAGGTCTTGACGGTAAATATACCCAGCTTCTAAGGGATGGGCTTCCCCTTTACTCTGGATTTGCCAGCGGATTGAGCCTTATGCAGATTGCCCCTTTGGACCTAAAGCAGGTCGAGGTCATTAAAGGTTCCAGTTCAACATTGTATGGTGGCGGCGCCATAGCCGGATTGGTAAACCTTATATCCAAGACCCCGGGTGAGGAAGCGGAACTTAGTTTTATGGCCAATGGGACTTCAGCGTTAGGTTTAGACTTGAGCGGATTCTATTCTGAAAAATTCAATAAGGTGGGAACAACGATATTTGCTTCCTATAATCTTGGTACCCCATACGATCCCTCCGATATTGGCCTGACCGCCATTCCAGAGTTCGATCGCTTTACATTAAATCCGAAAATTTATGCCTATCTCGGTACAGATACAGAATTGATGCTTGGCATTAATGCCATCTGGGAAAACCGTCTTGGAGGAAATCTGGATTTTATAAAGGGGGAAAGTGTGGTAGACCCATACTTTGAATCCAATGAAACAGAGCGATTCTCTACCCAATTGAGCTTCAACCACTCCATTGATGAAAGAAACCGGTTCGAAGTAAAGAACAGTTTCAGTTTTTACGACCGAAGCATTCAAATTCCTGATTTCACTTTTTCGGGATATCAGAGATCTTCGTTCAGTGAACTTAATTTTTCCACGGATTCGGAGGAGGGCCTTGAATGGGTCTTTGGAGGCAATCTTTGGACGGAGTATTTCAATGATACCAGAGAAGATCAAAGTTTGGCCTTGGATCAATCCTATCAGATTTATGGACTGTTCGCACAGAACGTATGGCCCATCGACGACAAGCTATCCGTTGAGACCGGACTAAGGGTCGATTTTCACTCGGATTACGGTGCCTTAGCATTGCCTCGGATATCCGTTCTCTATGAACCGGCCAATTCATTGACCTTTAGGCTTGGTGGCGGTATGGGATACAAGACCCCCACGGTTTTCATTGAAGATGCCGAACGGTTGCAGTTCAGAAATGTGTTGCCGATCGATACGAACGAATCCGATTTGGAACGCTCCTCGGGAGGAAATTTTGATATCAATTACAAGTGGGTTCCACTGGCGGGTTTGACCATGTCAATCAATACCCTGCTCTTTTATACCAAAATTGACGACCCGTTGCTCTTGGTTGCGGACGGGAACGGTCTTTATAGTTTTGACCAGCCCGATGGTTACGTGGACACGCGGGGAGCTGAGGTCAATCTTAAGGTCAAATACGGGGATTTTAAACTGTTTACCGGATATACCCATGCCAACGTAAAACAAAAAATAAATGGGACAGTTTCGGATTTTCCCTTGGTAGCAAAACATCGCCTGAACAATGTTTTGATGTATGAAAAGGAAGAAAACCTATGGGTCGGTCTGGAGGCATATTATTACAGTCCACAAAAATTGGGCAATGGGGAAATTGGGCAATCGTACTGGATCATGGGACTCATGAGCGAAAAGAAATTAGGCGAAAATTTTTCTATTTTTCTAAACTTTGAGAACTTATTGGATACCCGACAGACAAGATTCGGTACAATTTTTACGGGCAGCATTGGAAATCCCCAGTTCTTGGATATCTATGCCCCCGTAGACGGTTTTGTTATCAATGGAGGCTTCAAGTTAAAGTTATAGCACTATGGAAGGAAAACAAGTTAAGGAGGATATGGAAGCAAGACTACTTGAAGGTGGGGTCCGCCCCACCGCTATGCGACTACTGATATCCAAATTCATGCTGCAACAGGATACGGCGGTCGCCCTGACAGATATTGAGAACGCTTTCGCAAAAGTGGAAAGGACTACCATCTACAGAACTATAAAAACTTTTGAGGAAAAGGGAATTGTCCACCAAATAGACGATGGCACGGGAATCCAAAAATATGCACTTTGTGAAAAGGGTTGTAAATGTGATATAGCCCGGGACTTACACTTGCACTTCCATTGCAGGAACTGTAACCAAACCGTATGTCTAACAAACTACAAGCTACCACATATCAATTTGCCCCAAGGATATTCAGCGGAGGACATAAGCCTAGTGGTAACAGGTATTTGTAAGAAGTGCGGTCTTTAAGTATGCACTTCCATTGCATTGGATGAATTAGGATATTGTGCCCATGAGAAAGAAAAAAATAAACTTGCGTGATATCGGCACTGACAAACATGGAGGCGAACATGGCCATGAGGATGGACATCATCATGGAAGCTCGAATATCAGGTCAATTTTTCGAAGCTATATACCCGCTATATTTAGCTTTTTGGCTTTGGTTACGGGTTTGGTCCTTGATAATTTCGGGAACTTTCCATTTTTTGAAGATTGGGCCAGGATTATATGGTATGTGGCCGCTTACCTACCTGTAGGATTACCAGTTTTGCAAGCGGGCTGGGACAGTATACTAAAGGGAAATTTTTTTACCGAATTTTTATTGATGTCCATAGCCACGTTAGGTGCTTTTGCCATTGGCGAATATCCCGAAGGAGTTGCCGTTATGCTCTTTTATTCCGTTGGTGAACTATTTCAGAGTGCCGCGGTAAAGCGCGCCAAGGGAAATATCAAGGCGCTTCTGGATGCAAGGCCCAAAGAAGCAACGGTTATTCGTAACGACAAGCTGGTTTCCGTCTCCCCTGAAACCGTTGCAATTGATGAAAGGATTCAGGTGCGGGTGGGCGAAAAGATACCTCTTGACGGTGTTCTGCTTTCCGAAAAAGCTTCGCTGAATACCGCTGCCATTACCGGTGAAAGCAAACCTGATACCATAGTCAGGAACGACAAGGTATTTGCGGGAAGTATAAACCTCGATGGGGTAATCGAAGTACGGACAACCAAAGAATTCAAGGACAGTTCCATTGCCCGTATTCTGGATATGGTACAGAACGCAACCGCAAGGAAGTCAAAGACGGAGTTGTTTATTCGGAAATTTGCCCGGATCTATACACCGATCGTGGTATTCCTAGCTATTGGTCTCACCTTCTTACCCTATTTTTTTGTCGACGATTATATTTTTCGGGACTGGCTCTACAAGGCCTTGGTATTTCTGGTGATTTCGTGTCCCTGTGCACTGGTGATTTCCATTCCCTTAGGGTATTTCGGTGGCTTGGGCGCGGCATCTCGCAATGGTATTCTGTTTAAGGGTGCATCCTTTTTGGATGCCATGACAAAGATAAATATGGTGGTAATGGATAAAACCGGGACCGTTACCAGAGGAGTCTTTAAGATCAAGGAAGTAGTAAATAAATCCGCTTTCGACGAAAAGGAATTTATGCGTTACCTGATGGCAATGGAGGAGCAATCCACCCATCCCATTGCCAAGGCCATTCTTGAGTACAAAGCCGATGGTGGGTATTTTGAAGCGACCGACGTTACGGAAGTTGCAGGAAAGGGGTTGATCGGTATGGTCAACGGGAAGCAGGTTTTGGTCGGAAATAAAGTATTGATGACTTCCAACGGTATCGAGGTTCCCTCAGAAACCAATACCATAGTCGAATCCATCGTTATGGTGGCCATCGATGGAAAGTTTGCCGGATATGTGACCATTGCCGATGAGTTAAAAGAAGACGCGCACCAAGCTATAAGGCAAATTCGAGACGCAGGAATTCCCAAAATAATTATGCTTTCTGGGGATAAGGATTCCATCACCCAGCAGGTTTCCCAAGAATTGAATATCGATTGGGCGAAAGGCGGTCTTCTACCGGAAGATAAACTCAATGAAGTTGAAGAACTTAAAAAACAACTCAATACTACGGTAGCCTTTATGGGCGACGGTATTAACGATGCGCCCGTACTCGCCGCAAGTGATGTGGGTATCGCAATGGGTGGGTTGGGAAGCGATGTGGCCATCGAGACCGCGGATGTCATCATTCAGACCGACCAACCGAGCAAAATAGCAAGAGCGGTAAACATCGGGCGTTCGACCCGCCAAATAGTTTGGCAAAACATCGGTTTGGCTTTTGGGGTGAAAGTAATCGTTCTTATACTAGGTGCAGGTGGCTTGGCCACCATGTGGGAAGCCGTTTTTGCCGATGTAGGCGTTGCTCTTTTAGCTGTCTTAAACGCCGTAAGGCTTCAACGGATGAAGTGGAAGTAAATCCGAATGTGTCCATATATAATCCCCTCCCGTAAAATGGCAGGTTAATTAGCTTGTATACCCACTCTTTAAAACCTAAAAATTTAACCCAAAATATGCATTAGGACTTCGTCATGAGGGTTCAAAATACAATAAACACAGATGTTTTCTTAATTTTAGCATAGCATCGCTATGGTTAAATTAAAAAACGGCTTAAACAGCGCGTGTTTAAAGTAGTTTGAAGCCGTAATAGATTTTCTAATGCATATTTAGGGTTTAAGGTCTCAATTAAGGTCTTTTTGGTTATTCCTAATGAGTTAACCTTCTACAGAAGTAGTACCTTACGTAATTTGAACGAAAAAAAGGTTTTTTCACCATAGCGATATGGTATTAGGGCCTCCAAAAGAACCTCAAAGTTCAAACTATTAAGAGATACATAAGAAAATTCTTAATTCACATCGTAGTTAATTGTTAAACTGGAGTGTTATATCTATTTTGCTTCTTTATTGCTCCCCCATTTAACTTTACATAGTTTGAATAATTAATTACGTTGACATTAATGCCAATATTCCAGACCTCGGTACTCAAAAAATATCTTTCACAACAGGATAATTTGCAGGTTGAAAAGGCCTACCAAGACTACTCCAGTTATTTTCTAAACCCGGAGATACAAGAGAATATCCGTAATAGCAAGGAGGAGCAATTCCAAGAGGGTTTTCTTAGGGAACTCTTTGTAAAGATATTGGGCTATACGCTAAACCCCGACCCCAATTTCAACCTGACTACCGAACTAAAAAACGAGAAAGGTTCCAAAAAAACGGATGGGGCCATACTCAAGGATGGTAAAGCTTTGGGTGTCGTGGAATTAAAGGGCACGGACACCAAGGATTTGGACAAGGTCAACGAACAGGCGTTCAGTTACAAAAACAATCATACCGATTGCGTGTACGTCATCACTTCCAACTTTGAAAAGCTCCGTTTCTTCATCCACAATGCCGTGGAGCATATCGAGTTCAATCTGTTCAACCTTGGGTTCGGCGAATTTAAAGTGCTTTGGCTCTGTTTACAGGCCGAAAACCTTTTGAACGGTATTCCCCAAAAAGTTAAGGAAGAAAGCCTATTGGCCGAGGAGAACATTACGAAGCAGCTTTATAAGGATTATTCGGCATTCAAGACGGCCCTGTGGCAGAACATGGTGAAAAACCATCCTGGGGACGATGCGTTGATGCTCTTCAAAAAAACGCAGAAACTGCTGGACCGCTTTCTGTTCATCTTCTTTGCCGAGGACAGTGGTCTCCTCCCTCCCAACTCCATCCGAAAAATCATTGATAAATGGAAGGATGATACCGATTGGGGCGATGACCGAAAATTGTACGACATTTTTAAACAGTATTTTGGGTTTATCAATGCTGGCCGACCGGCAAAGGGAGACCGTGAAGCTATTTTTGGCTATAACGGTGGCCTGTTTATGGATGATCTGATTTTAGACAAAATCAATATTGACGATGATGTATTGCTCAAATACACCGAAAAACTTTCCGCATACGATTTTCAAAGTGAAGTAGATGTAAACATTCTCGGCCATATTTTTGAAAACTCCTTGAACGAGATCGAGAACATAACGGCCGACCTGGAAGGGAAGGAAATTGAAAAGAGCAAGACCAAACGCAAAAAGGACGGGGTGTTCTATACGCCCAAATACATTACCAAATACATTGTTGACAATACCCTTGGCAAACTTTGTGAAGCTAAAAAAGCCGAACTCAATATTACTGACGAACGTTTTGGCCAGGCCAACAAGCGATCCCGAAAAGGAATCGAAGACCTACAGGCCTACCGGGATTGGCTATTGGATCTGAAAATCTGTGATCCGGCCTGTGGCTCCGGGGCCTTTTTAAACCAGGCCCTTGAGTTTTTGATTGACGAACACCGCTATCTGGACGAACTCACGGCCCAATATCACAAATCACCATTGGTATTGAGCGATATAGAGACCCAGATACTGGAACAGAATATATACGGGGTGGATATCAATGAGGAGAGTGTGGAAATCGCCAAACTTTCTTTATGGTTGCGTACCGCCCAAAAAGGCCGAAAGTTAACCTCATTGAACAACAACATCAAATGTGGGAATTCTTTGATCGATGACCCCGAAGTAGCGGGTGAAAAGGCCTTCAACTGGCAAAAGAAATTTCCAAAAGTATTTAAAAAGGGTGGGTTTGATGTGGTGATTGGGAATCCGCCTTATGTGAGGCAGGAACTTCTTGGAGAATTTAAAGGCTTTTTCGAACGAAGATTTATAGTCTATGAAGGTACTTCCGACTTGTTTGCCTATTTCTATGAGCAAGGTTTTAACTTACTAAAATCTGAAGGAGCATTTGGTTTTATTTCCAACACATTTGACAAGACTAAAGCCGCATCCAAATTGAGGGAATACCTGCAAGAGGAAGTTAAATTTGAAAGTTACATTGATTTCACCGAGGTTCAGATTTTCGAAGGTGCTACAACCTATCCGATAATCTTAATAGCTAAAAACACTCGACCCGATAATTCACCTTTTGATTATTTAAAAATCGATAAATCCCAACAGGGAAAGATAATCCAAATTAATCCATTTGAAGGTGTTGAAGTAGCCCAAAAATCTCTTGATCCCGAAAGTTGGAGCTTCAATTCGGTTGGGGAAACTTCCGTCCTCGACAAAATGAAGGTTAACAAGTCTGTAAGGGAGAAATACGGAAAGTGTTTTAGAGGCATTGTTACGGGTTATAACGAAGCATTTATTATTGATAAATCGACCAAAACAATTTTAGAGGCTGAGCATCCAAACTCTACCCGTCTCATTAAACCTTTCTATGAAGGGAAGGATTTAGAAAAATGGCACTCTAATACAATTGAAAAGTATATCATATTTACGCGAAGAGGAACTAATATTGACGAATTTCCTGCAATTAAGAATTATTTGAATGCTTTTAAAGAAAGACTTACTCCAAGGAATTCGCCGGAAATTAAAATTGGGAGAAAACCAGGGCCCTACGAATGGTTTGAAATACAGGACTCTGTGGATTATTTTAGAAAATTTGAAGAGCCTAAAATTACTTGGCCCAATCTTCAGAATAAGAACAAATTCTGTATTGATTTAAAAGGGTATTATATAAATGCTCCATCGGTAATATTGCCATCTGCGAGTAAACCATTGCTATGCATTTTAAATTCGAAATTGGTTTGGACATTTTTAAAGTCTATTTGCGTGGTACGTAGTGGTGGCTATATAGAAGTAAAGCCCCAGTATTTTGAACAGATTCCCATTCCTGAAATTGAAAACGAAGAATTATTTGAAAGTAGCGCGGATAAAATCATCAATCTGACAGATAATTTTCAGAAAACCGAGACAGCCTTAATTCAATTGTTACAATCAAAATTCGATATTGAGAAACCTAGTAAAAAACTGCAAAACTGGCACGAACTAGAATTCAAAAATTTTCTAAAGGAACTAAAAAAGGCCAAAGTACAGTTAAACCTGTCAGAAGAAGCGGAGTGGATGCCCTACTTCAACGAACAGCGGAGAAAAGCCCATGAACTAAAAGTCCAAATAGACCAGGTCGATCGTGAGATAGACCAAATGGTGTATCAGCTTTATGGGTTAACGGAGGAGGAGATTCAGATTGTTGAAAGTAGCCAAGCCTAAACAAACCCCAAATCCGCCGTAGAAAACGGCTGTATGCCATGAACAAGGACCAAATAAGCATCTATACCAAAATCGATGGGTCTTCCACGATCAAGATAGCGCCCTTTGACGTTTCAAAAAGGTATACCAAGCCGCACAAACACAATAAATATTTGGAACTGGTCTATTTTAGTAAAGGTTCTGGGTTCCATTATGTAGATACGGTAGGCCATGCGATTACGCCTCCCATCGTTTTTTTGATTAAAAAGGACGAAGTGCACCATTGGGAAATAGATGTGGAGCCCAAAGGCTTTGTCATTATTTTCAAGGAGGCCTTCCTCAACGGCACCTTGGATAAGCGCATAAACCAACAGTTGGAACAGCTCAGTGACGAACAGAGCCTTAAGATTCCCGCTGACCCGCACATAGACAGTCTTTTTGAGATACTTTGTACAGCATATGATGCGGACAACGCCCTGCAACCAGATGTGGTGGAAGGTGCCCTCAAGGCACTGCTGGCAAAAATCATTGGGCATGCCAACCCAGGAAATACCGCAAACACCGGGGATAGGCTTACTAGATTCCAACTATTATTGGAGGAAAAACTTAAGAACGATGTTACCTTTTATGCGGAAAAGCTCAATACCACGGCCCAGAACCTGACGGCCCAATGCAAGGTGCGATATTCAAAAACAGCTTCGGAGATCATTGCCCAAGAAATCATCAAGGAATCGAAACGAATGCTCCGCTACACCAATGCCACCGTTACCGAAATCGCCTATAACTTCGAGTTTAAGGACGTTTCCCATTTCGTAAAATACTTCAAAAGAAATACGGGAAAGACCCCTTTGCAGTTCAGGCGTAGGGAATGATACCGTACATTTTTCAAATAGACCACAAATGCCGCTTCCTTGGCCGTATTTTTACGTTTGGTTTTTCCTGTAAATCGTACCATCCAATGAGAATTTTTATAGCTGCCTACCTGTTCTTCATCACGTTTTCAACGAATTCATTCGGTCAGCTTAGCGGAAAGATTGTAGATGCATCCAACAATTATCCCTTGGAATACGCAACGGCCGCCCTTTACCACCAAGAAAACGGTACCTTGATTACCGGGGTGATTACGGATATAGACGGTCTATTCTTGATAGAGGACATTAAGAAGGGAACCTATTATCTGGAAGCATCTTTTATTGGCTACAACTCACAAACGGTTCGCGATATTATCATTGATAGCAAGAACGAAGAAATCGATTTAGGAACCCTTGCATTGACCATTGGGGAAAACCAATTGGAGGAAGTGGTCGTGCAAGGCGAGATGGCAACGGTCATCAACAAAATAGACCGTCAGGTGTTCGATGCCAAGCAGTTCCAGAATAGCCAAGGGGGAACTGCGACGGACGTGCTTCGGAATGTACCCGCTGTATCGGTCAACGGTCTTGGTGAGATAAGCGTACGGGGAAGTACCGGCTTCGTGGTGCTGCTCAACGGAAAACCGGTACAGGGCAGTGCATCCACCCTGCTCAACCAGCTCCCCGCCAATGCCATCGAGCGGGTGGAACTCATCACGGCACCATCCGCCAGATATGATCCCGAGGGCAAGGCGGGTATCTTGAACATCCTTACCAAAAAGGGTGCGGCCGATGGCAGCTTTGCACAGTTCAACCTACGGGGCGGTTTTCCGTCCATCGAGCGGTACGGCAATGCGGAGGCGCACCAACGTTACGGAATAGACGGCACCTATAACATCAGAAAGGGCAACTGGAACATATCCCTTGGAGCGAACTACCAGCGTAACGATCTAGGGGGAAGACGTGAAGGCGACGTGTTCACAATCATTCAGGATACCTTGACACGGTTTCCTTCCAGTGGGGAACGCAGTTTTGACGAACTGAACTACAGTGGCCGTTTTACCGTGGATTTCACCCCAGATTCCCTGAACACTTTTTCATTGGGATTCTATGCCGGAAAACGAAGCAAGGATCGTACTGCGGATATCCTTTATTTTGACAACCATGCGATCACCCCTGCCGCTGGAGGGGAACGGCTGTATACCTTACAATATTTCAACGAGAACCTTAGAATAAGACGTGGTGATTTTGTTCTGGGAAGTATTGATTATGCGCACACGTTCGGTGACGGTTCAAAACTTTCCACTTCCTTTTTATACGAATATACATTGCTTGGGGGACCGACCACCAACCGCAACCTTGGCTTTCCAAATACCGATATTGTGCTGCAGGACGAGTTCAATACCAATGATAACCCACTAAATGGGATCCGCTTTCAGGCCGATTATGCCTGGAAACCATGGTCCATAGGACAACTGGAGACCGGATATCAATATCGCTATCTTGATCATACAGGGGATTTTGTATACGAACGCCGGAACAATACCACCGGAGTTTTTGAACTGATCCCGGAATTTTCCAGTGAAGTGGATTTGAGACGCACCCTACATTCAGGATATGCACAACTAAGCGGGTCTAAAGGGAAATGGGACTATACGGCCGGTACCCGTGTCGAGGCAATGCAAAGGGATTTTGATTTGCGTGACAAGACAAACACCATTGATACAACCTATGTTTATAACTACGTAAAATTGTTTCCTTCGGCATCATTACAATACACCTTTGAGAATAATACAAAGCTCAAGGCCGCCTATAGCAAACGGGTGGAACGTACCACGACCTTTAAGATGAATCCCTTCCCGGAAAGGGAACATTCAGAGACACTCGAACAAGGGGACCCTACCCTAAGACCCGAATTCATTGATCTTCTTGAAGTGGGCATCAGTAAGAACTTGCACCAGGGAAATTCCGTTTTTGCCACTGCCTATTACCGCAACACCGAAAATTTGGTAAACAGGGTGAACACCGTTTTCAACGATACCATTTTGAACCGTATTTACAGTAATGTAGGAAAGGCCAAGGCTTTTGGGGTGGAATTAGGTGCGGAACTAAAACCCCTGAAAAATTGGAAGAATTTTATAGGTGCGAACCTTTATAAATATCGTATCGACGGAAACTTTGACAACAGGACGGTGGAAACGGAAGCTTTTATCTACTCTATCAATGCTAACAGCACCATTGATTTTTCGGATACGGCCTCGGCACAGTTCACCCTCAACTATCTATCTGCACAGAATACGGCCCAAGGGGAGGATTCACGGTTCTATTCCCCAAATCTGACGCTGCGAAAGACCTTTTTTGATGACCGTCTTACGGCCACGCTGCAATGGCAGAACATAGATTTGGGTTTGTTGGATTCCAACGAACAACGGATTACAACCTTTAGGGATGGCGAATTCTTTACAACTACCAATTACGTTTACGAAGTGGATATGGTCATTATTAACCTGTCCTATACCTTTAACAGGAACAAGGACAAGTCAAGGTTCATCGATAGTGAGTTTGGAAAGAAAGAGTTTTAAGATAACTTAAAAAGAAGCCCGGAACACGAGGAATAGCTACAAAAGCAATTTTGAACGAAACGAATCAAAGAAAAATAATAATTGCCAATCCCATAATTCTTTTTCATTTCTATTTTAAACCTTCTTAAAATCAATTCGCAAAAAGTATTACATTCTAGGTTGAAAACGACCAATAAATGCACTTAACATTATATCTTGGCATATCACCACCCTTTTTGCCAGCCATTAAAAAACAAACCACTCTAAATCTAAAACTTAAAAGGATTTTCCGTGGCCCCACCTGTATCGGTTTTAGTTTTAAGGATTTCTAAGGTAATTTTTGGAATCTCTTGATGCCTAACGTCTCTAAGTTAGGATTCATGAAAAAATAGTAACGTTAACAATTTTTTTCCATAGGTAATTTCCAAATTGAAAGAAAACTCAATCCGTATTTTGAAACTGAAAAGCTCGACAGATTTAGCCTTTTTTCATAGGTTTAATGATAACCACACCTATACGTCACCTATCTCCTAAAACCAACATAGGTAAACATATACTCAATGTAGCAGTTATTTTTTCCTACCTCCAACATTTACAGAGGTTTTCATTTGGTGGTGCTCATAAATGGGGGTTGACAATGTCCAGTTTTTTAATAAATAAACTGGACACTTAAGATTGAAGTAATTAAACAAAAAGATAGCTGAGTACTGGCAAACTATGGCATATAGACTTTTAACGAGAGTTTTTAATATATCCATATTTGCTAAATATCATTATATATTATATCTTTAATACTACAAAACGTTAAAAATGAATATCAGTTTCACTAAAAAGCAGGAAGAGTATATCTCTAAACAAGTAGCCTCAGGTGAATATCAGAACAATAGTGAGGTAATCAGGGATGCACTTAGATTACATGAAATTTATAGAGAAAAAGTGATTGCGGATTTGAGGGCTGAGATTGAAAAAGGATGGGATGGTCCCGACAGCGATATTTCCGTAGCAGACATTA
This sequence comes from Bacteroidia bacterium, assembly GCA_030427985.1. Classification (GTDB taxonomy): domain Bacteria; phylum Bacteroidota; class Bacteroidia; order Flavobacteriales; family Flavobacteriaceae; genus Flagellimonas. The sequence goes on from JAUIBH010000010.1 coordinate 52,470, forward strand.
TAGCCTCTAGGAAATAATCAATGAATCGTTTTATTCTTTCAGAAGCGGCCAAAAACGACCTTCAAGAAATTTATGATTTCGGAATCTATAAATTCGGTCATTCGCAGGCTGCCAAATATTTGGAAGGAATTCAAGTACATTTTGAAAAAATATCCAAAAATCCGGACATTGGAAGGCGCAGGAATGAGATAAAATTGGAATTATTTAGTTTTCCATATATGTCGCACATTATTTTTTATCGAATTTTGCCCGACCGTATTAGGATTGTGAGGGTTTTACATGGCCGTCGTGATCTTCCAAAACACTTAAAATGAAGCACAAATTTTTACACCCCATTTGTGTCTCATACCACTTAAAACCCCGTAAACAGGAGATAGTTACTTCCTGCATCGGGAAGTAAATCGAGTAAGTTATCTAATATCATCACAACGTAAGAAGCTTGGCTTACGTCATAAAAAGTAGAATAATCCATCACCGCTTTTAAAGGAATTTGTTTTTTAGATAGACTTGTAAAAATGGCAATGTTCCATTAAAGTAACCAATGGAACATTGTCATTCTTATACACCAAATACTATTGTCAAGACACTAAACCAGCTTAAGAACATCTTTCAGATGGAATGTTAATGGTACAGAAACCCAAAAAATTTCATGGCCATGATACATTAATATTTAGTGCCATAATTACATCGAACCCATGTTATTTAATGTCATGTTGGGCTACTTCTTAATTAAGATCTTAAAGATTTTAATATCTCCCTGTTCAACTCTTAAGAAATAAACACCTCGGTCAAAACTTTGACCAAAGTTAATGACATCCTTAACAGAGTCGTTTTTCGTATATACCTTTCTTCCCCAAAGGTCAAATACATTTATATTCACTATTCCTTGTTCATTAAAGTTGATAAGATCGATCTTGAACTCATTCCATGTTGGATTAGGCCAAACCTTTACGTTTGGAGGGCCCTCAATTACTTTAATCTTAATAGTCGTGGCATCGGACATTCCATAATAATAGGAATTGACTTCGGCTATTAATCCATAATTGAGACTTCCCAATTGGCTTGGAATTTCCATCTCATAATCTAAACTAGCTCTGGCAAAGGCTTTAACCGGAGTTTTAAATACTTCAAGATTTTCGATAAGATACCCATTATCATCTGTTTCGTTGGGCACTACAATAGGTTCACCATTGAGCAAAAATCTGATTTTGGCATTGCTCAAATCACCAATTTCTCCACCTTGATCTTCTCCATTGTCTGTCAATAGTGCTTGTAATCTAAGGGTTACTGTACCTGAAGATGCTTGAACCACATAATTTTTTCTTCCAAAAAGAGATACCGTTGCATCCTCGGGTATAATCTCGAGTGTGGCTTGAGCCTCCTCTATGGAAGAATCCTTAAAAACCGCAGAAACCATCTTGGTGCCGGGTTCCAATAGACCACTATTTCCAGACTCCAACAGAGTTACTGTAATGCTCCCCGTTAGGTCTGTACCGCTGGGTGAAAGACTTACATCGCCATAGGCTTGACCATCAATATAAATGGTTGCCATTTGTTCTCCCAATGCACAATTTCTATTTCCTCCAGGAATTTTTACACGTATGGTGACATCGTCAGAATATTGTTGAACTACAGGTTCCACTGAAATTTCAGCAGTTTTGCCAATAAATGTTTCATTTAAAGGTGGGTTTTCACCATTTCGAATAACTGTATTCAAGTATTCTGCCATGGCCGGTTTTTCTGATCCATCGCATGGGTCCATGATATAGGCTTCCTGTGCTGTTCGCCATAGACCTGTTCTATAACCCCAGAGCGTTATTCCTATTACGGACGGATGGTTCCAGTATAGGTCAAAAATACGCTCATATTCCGTGAGTTGAAAATTGTCCTGTTCTTCCTGTGTTCCATCATTGGTTCGAACACCATTTTCATCCAAAGAAGCATCGCCATCAACATCCATTTCCGTTACCATAAGTGGTAAACCGGTTGAGGCCATAGTGTTTAAATTGTTTTCAAGGTTTGCAGTGGCATCCTCAAAGGAACCATTCCCATACCTACGAGTGCTAAAGGAGTGTGCCTGCATACCAACCACATCAATTAGGTTGTCTTTCTTAAGCAGTTCAATGATCGCGACATATTCCTCTGTAAAAGCTGGCTCATTTTCTACTCGGTACTCATTGATCATGAGCTTTGTTTCACACGGAAAGTATTGTCTGGCCAGTTTAAAAGCATTTACGATCCAATCATAAGGACCAGACTCTGTACCGAGTTCACCATTCAAGGATTTTAGTGCATTCACGTAATCTCCACTGGTATCATCTGTTGCATTGTTACCCTCGTTATTTGGTGGATCGTTGAGAATTTCGTTTACTACTTCCAAATACTCCAGTGTTTTTCTAGCATCCGAACTATTATCATAATGTTCTGCAACCGCTTGAAACCACTCTTTGATTTGTATCACTTTTTCTTCATCACTCAAAGGTTTTAACCAAGTGGGTTGTTGATTGCCCCACAGGAGCACATGAAATCGAAACGGAAATCCATTCTGGGCAGCAAAGGCACGAGCTTCATCAAGTGCGGACCAATTGAACATCCCTTCAGTGGTTTCCACACTACCCCATTTGCCAGCATTCTCTGGTGTTATTTGGTTAAAATATTTATCAATATAGGGATCGTTGGGATCATAGACCGTTCCTAAAAATTTATTTTTACCTGCAGCAATTGGTTGTTGATCTGCTGGTGGAGCGTATAAGGTTTCACCACATATAGGTTGCACATTGACCTCATCTAAAAAATAGGTGTTCGCCAAAAGTCCCATATTGAAAACCACACGGGAAGATGTTGAGGTGGCCACAAAGGACCATTCAATTAACCCATATTCAGTATCGGTGAAAAAATAGGGACTGTATGCTATATCCGAATTTCCATTTTCGTCATCTTTAGCTGAAAGTTGCACTGTAGTGTTTTCGGCGGATAGTGACTTTGCAAAAGCTTTAAACCGATATGTTGCTCCTGGTGTAGTGGGAAAAGCATCACTGACCAATTGTACTTCGAAGGTTTGACCATCCTCCTCCACTTCAACCTTTACAGCCCTATTGCCTTCATATACATCAGAAGCCTCTGTAGTTGACAAAAGAGACTCTGCTCCATTAAATTTATTCCAATTATTGAAATCATCACCACTTCCTTGTTCAAAGCCAGGATTTAGTAATAAGTTTGGTTCATCAAAATCAGGCTCGATCATTTCCATGGCATCGATCAAGTAGGTATTGGTTGAACCTCCAATATCGAGGGCAATTCTAACATTGGAACTACTCGCTGTGAAAGACCATGACATTTGACCCCAATCCGTAGGCACAACTTGACTTGCACCATATGACAAATCCGATCCGTCTTGGTCCTTAATAGTAACCCTAACAGTTTTGCCGGGCTCGGATGCATTAATGAACATAGAAAATGTGTAGGTAGCTCCCACTAGAACGGGAATAGCATCACTTACAAATTGCAGGTCATAAGGATTTCCATCTGATTCTACTGTAGCCTTCATAGCACGTGCCCCATCGTATACTTCGGAGGGATCAGTTGTCTCAACCATAAAATCTGCCCCATTGAATTTGCTCCAACTATTAAAATCATTGCCGCTTCCTAGTTCTAGACTTGGGTTGGGCACTATATTCTCACCTTCAACAGGTGGGCCAACCATCTCCATATTATCAAGGAAATAGGTATTGGCCTGCGCTCCTAAATCCAGCACCATTCTGGTGGCGGTATCATTTGCAGTAAACGTCCAAGATAATTGTGTCCAATCATCTGATATGGTATAATTTGCAGAATATAAAGCGTTGGGATTGGTTGAAAATCGAATTTCTGTACCTGCTGTTTCAGCCTTTACGAAAATGGTAAATGTGTAACTTTGCCCTATCACCGTTGAAACAGGGTCACTTACCAACTGTACATCCCAAGGGTTTCCTGCTACGCCAACCACTGCTTTCAGAGCTCTGGCCCCTTCTTGCACCTCATCGGCTACTGTGGTTTGCAATAGGGCATCCGCACCATTGAATTTAGACCAATTCGTAAACGTATCTCCAGTGCCTACTTCAAAACTTGGGTTAGGAATCAGGTTTTGGGCACTTACCCATGTGATACAAAAAAGGAGCAAAAGAGTGGCTTTCCATTTTAAAAAGTAATTTTTTTTCATGCGTGAGGTTTTAAGTTAATAATGAGAAAGGCTGTTTAAACAATTTGATCATAAATCAATTATACCTCTCACCTCATAAATTACATTTTTAAGCTTTAAAACTATAGAACAAATGTTTCATGGTTACGTAATTTTGATGCATTTACTATAAAAATCTCAAAATATCACCTCTTTTATTTCATATAATATAGATATTGACCGCCTGTTTTAACAAAGTGAAAATCGAACACCCTTGAACAAGTAGTCTTAACTGAGTACCTAACAAGTGATAAGGTAATGCGAGATTCATTTGGACAGCATCCGATATATCGTGAGAAAGTCATTGTCTATATAAGGTCTTAATTTAAAAATAGAGGAACAGTTGTAGAAGCGTTTGTTCGTTCAAAATATTAGTGGTTCAAAACATTTTCTCCTAATAATTATGAACAATAAAATATCCTGTCAAAATGAAATCTAAATTTAACCCTCCCCTTTTTTGGGTATCATAAAACTTATAAACAGAAGACAATTGCTTTATCTTTCTTGCATCGGAAAGTAACATTAATTCACCTTGCCCAACCGATTTGTACGTAACAAAACCATTTGTAAAACAACAAATCCTATAATCACAAGAAATACCAATTCCACTTTAGAAAGTAACGCATTCATCCCCAACGCTCGATTGGAACGTTCTGTCATTTGACCGCCTTCTGCGAATTGAACGCCTTCCAAATCGTCCAAATTTTTTCTTATCTCCAACAATTCTGTTTGAATATCTTTCCGAGTAGTTCCTGCGGATTCTTTTTGATGAAGCAGCTTATCCTCAAGTGAGGTCAATTCCACATAGTTTTTTCGTAAATCAAAAAAGAAACCAGCCTCATTATGGGTCAATTTGGTTTCTCCAAAACGAGACAGCAAGCTGGCAATGGAATCGTTTGTGGCTTCAAAGAAGCCATGGCTATCTTCAAGGGAGAGTTCTTTTTGATAAAACAGCCCACTCAATTGATAAATGTAATCTTGGGCCACTACGCGATCATTGTATACAGAATTTACCGTATTTTGGGTTCTTAGAATATATCCGTAATCCATTACGTTGGCCACCATTATGAGCATAAATGAAGTTGCCAGAACCAAAATTAAACGTAGTCGTTGCTTTTTTTTGGAACTTTTGGATGTAATGATTTTTTTTAACACGGCTATCTATTTTTTCCTATCGCATCTATTTATTTGAAATTCTAAAAATAAGCCCAGCTCCCATACCCCCTAATCGAGCAAATCTTGGAATACAGAAGCTGGGCAAAACACCAATCAATCAATTAACTGCTACTTACGCTTTTATCAATTCTCCAGAAGCTACAGCCTCTTTAAAATCGGCTCCTACTTGCCAGTGGCTTCCAAAGAAACGGCCGCCATCAGCTCGCTTGATTTTAACTTCCAGGGTACCATCTTTCTTTTCCTTCACAGAAGTGACCACAACTTTGTTGCCTTCCACCCTTTTATAGTTTGCAATTCCGCCACGTTTAATGATGAAATTGGCTCTGGGAAAATCTATATGTTCATATTGTGGGGCATCTGGTCTTCCTATTTCAAAAACATCTCCTACAGACACCTCTTGGGCATTAAGACTAAACGCTCCAATCATAAACGCTACTACTAAAACATATTTACTCATATCTCAAATTAATTTAGGGTTATACAAAATTTATGTTATCCATTTTTTGTGGAATAGCTCATCCTATCGTTGGTCCCTATCCATTCCACTTGTTCTATTGTAATCTGGTCAGAACCGTTGGGAAGTTTAACATGGTCCCCTACTGAACGACCGATCAATGCAGCTCCAAGAATGCTTCGTACCGAAACTTTTTTGTCATCATTTACCTCCATAGGCTCAAGCACCAGTTGAAAGGTTTGTTTTTTTCCAGACCTCTCGGATACTGTTACCATGGAATGTAGACCCACAATACCTTCGGGCAATTCAGAGCTGTCACAAATTTTCGCATGGTCCACGCTCATTTTAAGCATATCCCAAGCTTCATTCTGGAGATAATCATGGTAATACTTGTGAAAGTTCAATATCTTCTTAAGCGCCAAATAATCCGTTTTTTCCATAATTACATCTCCAAACTTCATGACTTGGATTTAGGGCTTTTGGTTCTAATGCATGACACAAAAATTAGCATGGCTATTCTATTTGCCCTAATAAGGCAAAGCGTATGCCGAAAAATCCATACAATTTCATACTGAACACAAAGTGTTGTATATCAGTAAATTATAGATTAGTTTGAAATTATAAAGAATAATAGAGGTGGGGAATTTTTACCCATGCGGGGAATTTTTACCCGATTATTTAAGCTTTTCGCGAAGTGTTTTGCGATCTATTCCCAAAATATTTGCTGCTTGGGTTTTGTTGTTTCCGGTTGAGGCCAATACTTTTTGGATGTATTCCTTTTCCACCTGTCTTAAGGGTTTGAGAGACTCCTCAGGGAAATCAATTTTAAACTTGACCTGCTCTGGAAGGTGTTTTACGGTTACCTGTCCATCACACATAATCACCGCACGCTGAATGATGTTTTCCAATTCCCGAATATTGCCTGGCCAAGAATAGCGTTGTAGCACTTCAACAGCTTCTGGGGTAATGCTCACCAATCTATCCCTATATTCCACGCCATATTTTTGGAGGAATTTGTTGACCAAAAGGGGAATGTCCGATATTCGCTCACGTAAGGGCGGTACTTTTATGGACACAACGGTTAAACGGTAATACAAATCTTCCCTGAAATGCTTCCCCGCTATCATTTCTTCCAAATTACTGTTGGTGGCCGCAAGGATTCTGACATTGAGTTTTTCGGGTTTTTGGGCGCCAACTTTAATTACTTCCTTTTCTTGAAGGACCCGAAGTAATTTTCCTTGCACTGCCAATGAAGCATTTCCTATTTCATCCAAAAAAATGGTCCCGTTGTTTGCTGCTTGAAAAAAACCATTTCGGGTTTCGTTCGCCCCGGTAAAGGCACCTTTGGTGTATCCAAAAAGCTCCGCTTCCAATAGATTTTCGGGAATGGCACCACAATTGACAGCAATAAACGGCGCTCTGGAGAATCTGCCAGAATAGTGAATGGCACGGGCCACAAGCTCCTTTCCTGTTCCACTCTCACCCTGAATCAGAACCGTGGCATGGTTGTCCTTTACCCGCTCAATGATTTCCGTAATATCTTCAAAAGCTTCCGAAGCACCTATCATTTCTCCATATGCCTTTGGGAGTTGTGATGTTGATTTTAAATCCCTGTTTTCAACGGCTTCTTCGAGTTCTGTTTTAGTGAAAGGTTTGGTCAAATATTCCGTTGCCCCAGATTTAATAACGCTCATGGCATCATCAATGGAAGGAAAACCTGTCACCACAAGTTTGGGCATATCGGGGAAATGTTCTGCTGTATACTTTATCAACTCAATACCGTTTATTCCAGGCATATTGATATCTGTAATCAAGAGGTCTATTTCGGTATCCTTTAAAATATATAGTGCCTCTTTAACCGATACAGCGCTATAGGTATGGTAGTGCATTCCATTAAGGTGTCTTTGGAGCAGTTCCAAAATTTGGATATCGTCATCTACCAGTAAAATATTTTCCTTTTTCAGCATGCGATTCTAATTGAGCTTGGGAAATTCTATGGTGAATACGGTACCTCTGGGTTTGTTGGGAGCATGTGCAATGCTTCCTTTGTGGCTCTTAATGATGCCATGCACCACGCTCAAGCCAAGACCGCTCCCCTCTCCCACTGGTTTGGTGGTAAAAAACGGGTCAAAAACACTGTCTGCCTTGTCTTTGGGTATTCCGGTTCCTTCATCAGAAATGACCATGACCACCTTATCTTTCTTATCCGTGACCTTAACCTTTATGGTGCTCTTTGGAGGTGAAAAATAAATGGCGTTTACAATTAGGTTGAAAAGCACTTGGGTCAACTGAATCTTATCCGTTCGCAATACAATATTTTTTGTATTGACCTGCAAATCACAAGAAACCTCGTTTTTGGCCAGGGTTGTACGCAATAGGTCTATGGCATCTTGAATAATGGGGACAATGTTGAGGCTACTGCGTTCCTCTGGCATTTCGCATGCAAAAAACATGAGCTTTTTTACTACTTCCCTTGAAAAAATGGTGTTTGTAATAATTTTGTCCAAGTCTTTTACGGCAAGGGAATCATTTTCAACCCTTTCCCGCAAGAGTTCGGCAAATCCCAAAATATTAGCTAGAGGTGTATTGAGTTCATGGGCAATACCAGCTGTGATTTCCCCCAAAATCCGAAGTCGGTCTGTTTGCTCAACTTGCCTACGAATGTTTTCCTGATTGTCCTTTATTTCCTTTCGTTCCAAGAGATTTCCCACTTCCAGACAGACATTGTCCAGCAGTTGTTGTTCTTCCACCAGAAAATCATCAAGGGTATACTTGGGTGAAGGGTATCCTACTTTTATGGAACCTTTTGGTTCATTGAAAACAGTAATGGGTGATTCCAAAAACACATAACCTTCCCCTTTTTCTTCTGTTTGGATAGAGGTTACAGGAGTTTCTAGTTCCACATAGGTCTCTTCATCAAATTGCCAGGCCCGCTGTAAACAATTTGCAATGGCCTTTAAAACTTCTTCTATTTGTTCGTAATCACTATGTACAATCAAGGAAGTCACCTCATAAAGACAGGTCAATTCCTTAATACGTTCTTTGAGTTTCTGTTCTGCTGTGTGCAAGGTCATGGCTTTGCCCGTAAATTACTAATTTCCCAATTATCAGAAAGAAATGGAAAGCCATTAAAGTTCGCTTCCCATTATTTTGAATCCAATTTTTGGATTTCAATATTAGCCGCGGCGATTAAATTCTTAAGCTGCTCCGTATCTTTCTTTGGACAATTTTGGGACAGTTGGTACTTTGAGCTTTCAATAAGTCTTTGGCAATAAGCTATTTGTTCATTGACCGGTAGTTTGGATATGGTTTGACCAAAAAGGTCATCCAAATGGCACAATGAAGCTATTTTGGGCTTGTTACGTATGAATTTGAGCATTTTATTATGTCGTTGGTTGGATTTTGTTGAAAACCACAAAAATCACGCCATAATTGTACGCCATACACTTGAAGGATGTGCTAATCATCCACCTTCAACATAAACCCTCTTCGGTTTACATTTACTATGCTTATTCTGGAATCCCTGCTCAAATGTTTTCGGAGATGTGATATAAAAACATTCAGGCTTTTTTTATTGAAATAGTCATTTTTGTCCCAAATAGTGGTCAATATTTCTTTGTGGGTGCACAGTTGGTTCATGTTCATGGCCAGTAAAGTGAGTAGGTCAAATTCCTTTCCTGTTAATTTTACGCCCTCCCCTTTGTACTTAAGTTCAAAACTTTCGGTGTTCAAGGTGTAGTCCCCTATCTCAAAATGGGTTTCTTGGGGCTCATTGCTTTCTTCTGTAACCAAACGGGACAAAAGTGCATTGATACGCACTACGAGTTCTTCTTCATCTATGGGTTTCTTCAAATAATCCACAGCACCAAGGGAAAACCCTTTTAGCACATCAATCTTTAAGGAACGTGCCGTTAAAAATAGAAAAGGGAGTTCCGGGTTAATGGCCTTCACCTTTTGTGAAAGCTCAAAACCATCCATATCCGGTAGCATTATATCCAAAATGGCCAAATCAAAAACATTGGTTTCCACTCTTTGAAGCGCTTCTTGTGCATTTTTGGCCCAAGAAACACCAAAACCTTTCATACCCAAATACTCTGAAAGCAAATATCCCAAGGAAGCATCGTCCTCTACCAAAATTAATTTGTACTTATTTTCCATTGTTGCTCATTTTAAGGGAAATAACAAAGGTTGTGCCCTCTCCCAATTTACTGTCCACCGAAATAGTACCACGGTGCATACTTACAATCTTGTGCACATAAGATAAGCCAAGCCCATATCCTTTTACTTTGTGCACATCGCCATTTTTGATTCTATAGTATTTTCTAAAAATTCGTTTCTGGTCCTTTTTTGGAATCCCTGGGCCATTATCCGAGATAGCGATTATAAGCTTCCCTTTTTGAATCTGGGCATTTAGCCGTATCACAGGATCATCTGAATACTTTTTAGCATTTTCCAACAGGTTTCCAATGGCATTTTCTAAATGAAATGTTTCTGCCCGCATAGGATAGTTCTCTCCCTGTAATTCATAATCAAAATCTACCTTTTCGTATTCCGAAAGTGTTTTAAAATCTTCACAAATTCGTAGTAGTACAGGTTTAAAATCCAATTGAGAAAACTGCATGATTTTTTTACCGGATTCCAAACTTGCCAATTCCAGCACCTTATCAATATGTCTTCTGAGCCTATCCGTCTCACGCCGAATGAGTTCCAAAACAGGTTTTTTCTCTTCGGAAATACCCTCCTCCAATATTTTACTAGCCAGACCAATGGAAAACACTGGGGTCTTTAGTTCGTGGGTAAGGTTGTTGATGAAATCGTTTGTGGTTGTGATCAAACTACTCTGCCAATAAAATGAGCGTAGCACCCAGATTACCACCACAATAATGGCCAATAGGAAAATTACCCCGGGAATAGTCAATCCATTCAACTGACTCATAAAGTACTTGTTGATGTCATCAAAACCCAATTCAAGTATCACCTCCTTTTTTAAAAGGTTGGGCAGGTATCCTTTGATTTTAATGGGATACGTAAGGATGTCATCACCTTTTATATGTGGTTTTATTGACGTAAGGTATTGTGTGGAATCCCTGGCATACATTGAATAGGTAAAAGATGCATCAATCCCCGAAACACCAAGTTGATAGGAAATATAATCGTTCAAATAAAACTGCGAAAGCCGTTTTAGGCTATCCAAACTGATTTTTAATTCAGTGGTATCCTTTTTTATGGTGCTGCCAAGAGTATAAGAAAGGGAATTGAGTTCAGAAAGCTCACCATTTATATTTTCCCTGACTTCATCAATTTTTTGTGAAAATTGGACCTTGGCCAATCCCAAACCAACCCGAAGATATTGGTACTGTACCACAAGAAGACCAATTACAGATACCACAAAAACGATGACATATATATTTCTTCGTGTCAGCATATTGCGAAGTAAACAAAAAAAGCGAAGCATTTAACCTAATGGTTGCCTTCATTAATCTTTCATTAATCTTTTTGGTCTTTTGTTAACCCCTTTACATCCATCAATGTTTTACTTTAGCGATGAGTTTAGTTAGTCCTAAGTTAAATAGTGTAACATCTGTAAAAACGTAAAAAAACCGACCTTATTGGTCGGTTTTTTATTTTCCCATTCATAAATAAAGTCTGCATATCCTTTATCTTAGCAGTCCAAATTTTATTCATGTTCAGTTTTTTTCAAAAGAAAGAATTCTTGGTTGACCATTTGCATGGATTAGTAGATATCCACAACCATATACTTCCCGGCATTGACGATGGAGCCAAAACGGTGGAAGAATCCATTGAACTTATTAAAGGATTTGGTGAGTTTGGAGTGACCAATTTTGTGTGCACCCCTCATATTATGCATAATTATTATGACAATACACCCAAAACCATTGAGGAGTCTTTTGCGATATTGAAACAATCCCTTTTTAAAAAAAATCTAACGAATGTCAGAATTGATTATGCTGCCGAACATATGATCGATGACAATTTTGAGTTTAATTTGGAGAAGGATGTCGTTTTGCCAATCAGAGAAAATCACTTGCTTGTTGAAATGTCATATTTACAACCCAGTATCAATTTTGATGTTTCAATTGAAAAAATTAAAAATCATAATTTTTTTCCTGTTTTAGCCCACCCAGAAAGGTATCTCTACTTGAAACAAAAAAAAGGTGAGTACATGCATTATAAACAGAAAGGGGTACACTTTCAACTCAACCTATTGTCACTGGGCGGATATTATGGCACCGAAGTACAGAAAACAGCACACGGTTTGTTAGACAACGGAATGTACGAATACGTAGGCTCCGATGCACATAAGATTTATCATATTGAAGCACTCAAAAACGTAAAGCTAAATAAGCGCTTCTTAGACAAAGTTTTACCTGTTTTGGAAAACACCAAATCCAACTTTTAGCTTTTAGTCATTTCTTTAGTATCAAAGAATGGCTGGTTAAATCATTTGCCGAACGTACTATAACCCTATAAATACCATCTTGCAAAAAGTAAAGTGATTTTAATTCAACTTCGCCAGGGAAATTCTGAAATTCTTTTTCCAAAATCAACCTATTTGAAGTTCCATAAATCATAACCCTGACAGTTTCACCCACTAGATCATGATTCGATATTTTAAAGTAACCATTTGTAGGGTTCGGAAATACTCTTGTTCCCAAACTTTCCAAAGGATCAGATGTAAGTGGATCCAAATTGTAATCAACCGAACTAGTTGAGATTCTAGAACGACTTGCCAAGGTATCGGGTAGCACAGTAAGGTTAATGGTGGTTTCACAGCCTTCAGATGAAAGCAGTACATAGGCTCCACTATGGGAAACTGTTACAGGACCCAAATTGAAATCATCTCCAACAATAGTCCCGTCGGCAAGGGTTACTGTGACCCCAACAGTATTAGGCAATATACTGAACATTACTTCTGTACCTTCCACTACTGTCAAATCATTTAATCCACTTAGCCAAACTCCATCAAGTCGGTATTCAGGAATTATGGTCCCCGTTTCACAAAAATTAGGGTCAGACACTACAATTGCAAGTGTAGTTGTATCTAATCTACCTTCCACATCCTGTACGGTAAGGGTAGCCGTGTAGCTTCCCGGTGAGGAATAGGTGTGGACAGGGTCCGCCAAGGTGGAACTGCCGCCATCACCAAAGTCCCAACTGTGCGAGACCACCCCCACATCGTCCGTGGAACCACTGCCCGTAAAGCTCACCTCCAACGGCGAATTGCCCGTCAAAGGACTCGCCGTGGCCACCGCCACAGGGGCCGAATTGCCCCCGCTGGAACTGCCACCGCTGACCGTAACATTGTCCAGGACTGCATCCGCAAGAACACCGTTGTTGTGCGAGGTGACCGCCAGGCCAACATATACACTGCTCCCCATCGAGATCTGTCTGCTGCCCAACAAGGACCAATCCGTTCCATTGGCCGAAGCGTAGCCGCTAAAGGTATCCCCTTCCCGCACCAAGCGCACATAATGGGGCATGCCCACATGGACAGGGCCAAGATTGTGCCCGCTGGAGGTCATCGTGCCACCATCCACGCTACGGTGCTGTAGTGTATACCCTGGTCCGGAACCATAGCTCGGGTCGGGCGAGACCGACATCAGCGCCATTGCCGAGTTCCCGGAGAGATTGTTGCGGACCATGACACCGGCCTTGGCCCAATTGTCCGTATTCGACAGCGACACCACCCGGGCGCTGATCTCAAGGTCGCCCTCCAGTTGTTGGTACACATAATGGAAACCATCGCTGGAACCCCAG
>JAUIBH010000011.1 GCA_030427985.1 Bacteroidia bacterium
CACAACATCGTTCCAATCTTTGGCCATTTTAGTGGCATCGGGCTGATGTCCTCTTCGTCTGGCTTGTAGGTAGGCGTAAATTTTATCAGAAAAAGGGAACCATTTTTTTATTTTCTGATATACGGCTTCTTGCTCTTCGGCTTCTGTATTTGCCATTTCAAGATCTCTTTTGAACAAAACGTAATCGGCCTTACATTCTTGGGGCAGTGCATTAAAGTCCAGTTGTTTCAATTTGGCCAAATAGTCATTGCGCAGTTTGGTCATTCTTTCCCTTCTTTCTGGAGAACCACCGGGGTCGTTGGTTCTACCCCAAAAACTACGGGCCCCTGGTGCATAAAAACGCACCAATGCGCTGTAATCCGCACTGTACTTGGTCATTAAATCTGGCATTTCCTCACAAGGCACATACAAAGCTTCTTGTTTGGCTTGTGCATTCAAGGACATTGAAACGGACCCCATCAACAGCATAGAGGAGACAATCCCCAACATTTTTTTATTTCTCATTCCGATCGTTAGTTTGGTTTAAAAAATTATGCAATGCCTAGTGGGAATGATCGTACCATTCTATGGTCTGAACCATTTTGGGCATTGCGAAAAACTTCAATATTCATAAATCACTTTAAAGGTATTGTAGATTTCTCCCGATGCATTATAAGATATTAACTGTAATTGATATTATGTTGTCAAATATGGGTTTATAAGGGCATAGCTTTGGGATTGAATTCTTTAGCTTAGACCACAAGACGTTTATAAGGGGTTGATAATACAAAAAGAACCATTGCTGCATATTCTTTGACCCTGGCCCAAAAAACCCTAGGGCCATCAAAAAAATGAAGGCCCTAGAACACTAACTCAAACAATATAAAAACAAAAAAATCTTATTTATCGTAAAACTTCCATGAGGTTTTATAGTTTTTACTCAACGGCTGATCGGTGAGAATAGCCCTGACCATCTCCACAGGCATACTGTTCTCTCTCAACACAGCATCATGGAATTCCTTGTAGGTCATTTTCCCAGAATCGACCAATTCTTTTTTTAGAGCGTAGAACTGCATTCCTCCGGTCATATAGGCCAATTGATACAACGGACCATATCTAGCGGTAAACGAACGTCTTACTTCGCCTTCGGCATTGGCTCTTTCGTGACCTACCCTGTCCACTAGGTAATCAATACATTCTTGTGGTGTCCATTTACCCAAATGGTAGTTGAGTGAAAAAATGATACGGGCACAGCGGTGCATTCTCCAAAACAACATGCCGATACGATCCTCGGGCGATCTTGGAAAATCCATGTCCCAAAGGATCAATTCCCAATACAGGGCCCATCCTTCTCCCCAAAAAGGAGTTCTAAAATTTCTATAGGTCTTATACCTTCTGTTCATGAAACCTTGTAAATGATGGCCTGCAATCAATTCATGGTGTACAGTGGCCCTTGAAAAATGTGGATTGTTCCCCCGCATGCTCATCATTTTGTCATCATGTTCCATGGTATTGGTTGGGTATGAAATCATCAAGGTTTCACCACCTAAAAAGAACGGTGCAATTTTTTGCCTTTCTGGGCTCATCATTCGCATTCTCCAAGTTTCTTCTGCTATTGGTGGAATGCTCAACAAATCATTTTTCTTAAGAAAATCGATAGATTGGTTGTAAAGGTCCAGCATTGCTTCGGGTTGTTGCCCTTCGGGAACATAGGATTGCTTTACTTTTTCTTGGGCGGCTTTCCAGTTATCGCCAAATCCCATTTCTCGGGATGCTTTAAGCAGTTCCTTATCGCACCACGCAAATTCTTTGTTGGCAATCTCAACCAATTCTTCCGCAGAATAGGGAATAAAGGCATCTTCCAAGAGATTCTTCAATTCCTTGGCTCCAACGGGGTTACCAATAATGCCACTACCATCGTCCTTGGGAAGGGTACTTTCATCCACTTTGGTCATAATGAGCTCTCCATAGGCTTTAAGCTCTTCCATGAGTTTAGTGTACGGTTTTTCCATCCACCACGTAAAATCTGGATCATAGCCATAGTAGAATTCGTATATGCTTTCCAGGGCTGTTTGGTGCCCTTTGACCACATCTTGTCCTCTTTCGGCCAAATTACGATCAAATGAGGCCGGCTCCTTGGAAAGTTCTGCTGAAAGTGTTTTTAGTTTCTCACTGATTTCATTCCATTGGGCAGCTACTTTGGCCGATTCCAAGTGAATGCCCCTTCTTCGTAATTTTTCGGTTTCATAAATAGGTTCGGCATAGGACACCCATTTTTCAATTTTGGCGTATTCTTCCGCTTCTGCTTCTAAATTTCGCAAACTTCTGTTGATGTCACTCTTTACCAAAAGATAATCTACCCTGCCATTGGTTGACAATTGATTAAACGTGAACTCTTCCAATCTGGAAAGGTAACTTTCATAGAATTCTTTGAAGCGTTCCCTTCTTTCCGGGGAACTCTCCACAATATAAAATCTACTTAGACTTCCATAATCGGCAGACATCTCGTTCATAAACTGGTACAATTCACTTACAGGGGCAGCGTCACCACCATTTTGTGCGAAACTTGTCATTGTTAGAAACAATGCCAGAAAAAGTGAGGTTATTTGTTTTGAAAAAGATATTCTCATTGTTGTTCTCAAAAATTAAATCAGAACTAGTATAAAATTTGGTTTGATAAAGACGGGGCCATTTTAATGGCCCCGCTTCCTTCAATTTTACTACTTATTATCCCAAGTAGTGCCTTTGGCAAACCAGTCTGGTTGGCCAACAGCGGCTACATTTGGGTTTCTTTCCACTTCATTGAGCGGATAAGGGAACCTTCTAGGGAAGGTTTCCGTGTTGTACACATTCAATAACATGTAATCAAAATCGAACTCAGGGTATCCTGTTCTCACGAAATCAAAATAAGATTCGTGAGTCCTGAATACATTGGCAATGTACTTTTGATCGATAATCAAATTTTGTGCGTCTTCTATATTGGTTGGCATCGTCAAAGAAGCCTGGGCCAAATAGGCATCGATCTCTGCTTGCTCTACGCCAACGAACTGCATATCTGCTTCTATTCCATCTTTCATTGCTTCTTCAGCAAGTGCCCATTGACCTTTGAATGCGTAAGCCTCTGCTCTAATAAACTCTGATTCAGCATACATCATAATCTGTGCTGGATACGACATAGAAATGTAAGTGTATCTCCAGTGACTAGGCGTTTGTCCAGGTTGGACCACCGCACCAGACTGCAATCCCACAAATCCATCAGGGAATTCCTCTGAATAGGTGAACATGATAGGTCTTCTTGGATCGTTGTAAGAGTTCATTAAATCTATCAAAAAGTTACCTGGTGTTAATCCAAGACCACCGGAATATGCTCTGTTCATGTAGTTGAACAGCGGGTTGGCATTGGCCAATTCGTCCAAGTGTCTCCACATTACGTTATCGTCATTGGAAGTCATACCATTTTCAAGGTAAGACAATGCCAAATCTGCTTGAGCCGTTGGGCTTGTACTTGGAGCGTAAGATAAATGTAGCGCTTGTCTTGCTTTAAGCGAATACGCATATCTGATCCATTTGTCCATATCGCCGTCCAATAGATAATCATCTCCTTCAGGAACACGATTTCCCTGGTTTGGAGCATTTAGAAGGTCAATTGCCTCGTCCAACAAGCCGTTGGCATGTGCATACAATTCTGCTTGAGTTGCCAAAGTTGGTTGCAATGCATCCAGTCCTTGAATAGCATCTTCTAATGGAGCTTGATCATAGACATCGGCAATATAGAACCAATGAAAGGCAGCAATAATTCCGGCCACCCCTTGATAATGGGTGTTACCATTTTCTTCTGCTTTGTCATAAAGTTCAATAGCATGCTTTAAGGAATTGGCGTATGAATTCCATACTTCATTACCATAACCGGCATTAATGTCCATTGATCTAGAGGTAGAACCTTCAATAGAATGATAGGACAACCATTGGGCAAAACCTTCCCAGGTATCCAATTGGTTGGTGGCCAATGCGGCCCATTCGGCCTCAATCCCAATCAACATTACATCTTCTGTGATCAACGGTCCATCCACAATACTATTGGGGTCTTGGTCAACGTCTATCCAACTATCACAACCTATCAACAAGGTCATCATTGCGACCAAAACTGCGTAGTGCTTTATATATAATCTTTTCATAGTCATTGTATTAAAATTTGGCGGTTAAGGTAAATGTATATGTCTTGGTAGCTGGCATGCTATAACCCAAGTATGCATTACCATTGGTAATACCATCGGTATTAACTTCAGGATCCGCACCTTCAAAGCCATCTTTGAACTTTCTCCAAAGGTTTCTTCCAGATAAGGAGACATCAAGGCCAGTCAACCCAATGCCAGACAACATATCTTGAGGAACGCTATACGTTAGGTTCACTTCTCTTAATTTAATGTAGTCCCTTGGCATGATGTTGTCTTCCCAAACCCCTTGTGCCACAGTCTGCCAATACAAATCGTATCGGGTTGCTTCTGGAGTTTCACTGGTCACGACAACTTCACCGGTCCCGGCATCATAATGTCCCATTACACCATCAAAGGTGGTCATGTTATCCTCAGGCCTGTTCTCTTGGTGCTTGGCCATACCATAATAGGTAAGGTAGTGGTCGTTTAAACTGTATAGATATCCGCCTCTACTAATGTCCAACAAAGCAGAAAGTGAAACATTCTTATATCTGAACGCAGTTCTAAAACTTCCCATCCAATCTGGAACGGTTTGACCCAATATTTGGTTTTGGGAATTGTCTGCCAATGGACGTCCATATCCTGTTCCAGGTTCATCACTCAAGACCAATCTACCTTGATCGTCCCTTAAGAACCCAGGGCCATAAATTACCGGATAGGGTTGTCCAACAACGGCTGACCCATACGAACCAACACCAATAGGCTCATCATTGTTTCCTAAATTATCCACAACGGGATCATCTTTAGAGAAGTTGATATTGACATCCCATTCAAAATCTGTTGTTTGAATTGGTGTAGCATAAATAGCCAATTCCACCCCTTTGTGGGTAATTCCTCCAATGTTGATATTACCAAAGGTATATCCCGTTGATGCCAAAAACTGCTCACTTAAAATCTGGTTCTCACTCCAGTTATGGTAATAGGCAAAATCTATCCCCAAACGGTTTTGGAAAAACTTGAGCTCAGCACCCAATTCCACCTCACTTTTAAACTCATTGCTCAAACCTACGTTAGGTAATTGAGTATTGGACAAGTAGCTTCGCTGACCATTAAAAGGCCATTGAACACCATCACTGGCAGGATCGCCCAATACCACATTGCGAGCATAAGGGTCTGCAGGAGAACCTACTTTTGCATAACTGGCCCTTAGTTTACCGTAGTTGAAGATGTCTGATTTTGGTAACAATTCACTAAAAACGAACCCTAAACTGTGGCTGGGATAGAAAAAGCTTTCGGCCACACTGGATGCCCAATCATTTCTACCGGTCACGGTGTAGTAAAGCCAGTTTTTGTACCCTATCATAGCCTGTCCGAAGAAGGAATAGGATCTAAAAAGTCTTTTGTATTCATACGAATTGAATCCACTTACGTTGGCCGTATTGTAGATACCCGGCAAAACCAATCCATTTCCTTCAAAGTTGATCTGGCGTCTTCTACTCTCGGATATATTGTGCCCTACCAAGGCCATTAAGCTAATATCTCCAAAGTCATTGTCATAGGTCAAGGTCTCTGTGGACTCTATGTTACGATCAAATCGCTCCATAGTATTGTAACTACCTTGTACTGATGCGTAACCTCCTTTGTTGTAGTGAGCATCTTCATGCAAACTGGAAAAACTGATACCCGTTATGGATCTAAAGCTCAATTTTGGAACAATCTCATACTCAATGGTAATGTTGGCGTTAAGACGATCTCTTTCATTATTGTCACCCACATTGTTCAACAACCAAGTGTAAGGATCTCTGGAACCACCACGGTAAGATCTAAGGTTACCATCCTCATCATAAATAGGATAGGGGTTCCACGTGTTGGGAGCAGCCAACATTGTATTCATAAATGCACTGTTGGAGCTGTTCTCGTCCAATTGGCTGTTCTTTTGTGTGGTATACAAAATACTGGACGATACCGTAAGTTTTGGCGTAAACCTAAACGTGGTATTGGCATTGATCGAGTTCCTTCTAAACTTCAATGGATCCAAAATACCGTTGTTCATCAAGTTACTATAGCTTATAAAATAAGATGCTTTTGAAGAACCTCCCTGGGCACTTATTGTACTTTCATTGGTGATGCCCGTTTTAAAGATATCCCATCTGTCATAATATTGTGCGCCGGGCACATCTGAGATTCTTGGACCCCAGCTTGTTGATGTAAACGAAGTTTCACCATCAACATAGCTCCAATCGGTACCGTCATAAAATCCTTGGGACCATTCTTTCTGCAATGGAACTTCATAAATTCTGTCAAAACTCACAGAGTTGGAGAAGGTAATGACCGGTTTGGATTCGAATTCTCCAGATTTAGTGGTAATAAGCAGCACACCATTTGCAGCTCTACTACCATAAAGGGCAGCGGCCGAGGCTCCTTTAAGAACACTTAAACTCTCAATGGAATTTGGGTCAATATCCCCAAGACCTGATGATGTACTTGAATTGGCAGCATCAAAGGGAACTCCGTTAACAACAATCAAAGGTTGGTTGTTTCCTGTAATGGAAGAACCACCCCTGATCACAATACGGGTACCACTACCAGGCTGGCTGGATGTACTCGAAATCTGTACACCTGCCACCTTACCGCTCAAAGAGTTCACAAAGTTGTTGGTTGCTTTCACCGCACTAATGTCATCTCCTTCAACTTGGGCAGTAGCGTATCCCAGTGCTCTTTTGTCACTCTTAATACCCAAAGCGGTCACCACAACCTCCTGAAGTGCCTGTGCACTTTCCTCCAAGGTAACTGAAATACTGGTTTGTCCGTTGACGGCTATAGCTTTGGTAACATATCCAATATATGATATCTCCAATGTGGCATTGGCATCAGATAATTGAATAGTGAAATTACCGTCAAAATCGGTTTGGGTACCATTTAGGGTACCACTCTCAACAACACTGGCTCCTGGAAGCGGCGTGCCGTTTACATCTACAACTGTTCCACTTACGGTTGCTTGTGGAACATTGTTGTTGTCCTTTGTGAATTCCTCTGTGGGTAAAATCCCATCCACCCATATATTGGTTTCGGCAGCCCATGAGGAACAATAAAATACCCATATGCCGATCATCAATACTTTGTTTAGCATACTTAGGGGCAACTTTATCATTTTTTTCATAATTCTAAGTTAGTTGTAATAGTTTCTGGTTTCTTTTATCTTATACTATCCATACCATACTGATAGTTGGTTTAATTTTGCATTTCGGGGGTTCACTTCATTCATACATTTTTTTAGTTGATTACACTTTTTATTTCTCTTTTTTGAAATCAGGTTTTTGAAAAAGAATTAACCCTGATTTATTATTTCAAAGACTGTGTTTTGAAAACATCAGACCACGCCCATCGGCATCATCACTTTTTTATTTTTAATGGATTTGATGATACCGTGATTTTCGTCTAACCAAAAGCCCTATTTTACCGTTGAATTTTAGGTGATTTAACATTTTGGTTACCGAAACTTAAAAAAAGAATTGATGGGAAAATCGAGTGGGATAATATAATATTGGTAAAAGCTAATATGCTATATATCTGGGCGTTTTTTGGAATAATTTCCCTACTATTTTGCACATTTCCGTTCAGGAAATCAAGTTGTTACAACTCTTGACAAGCAGATTGGACATAGCTATTTTCCACATAAAAAACATGGATAAAAAACTATTGGTTACCCTGAAAATTTAAGGGTGGTATTTTGCTAGAAAATCCAGCAGGATTTTTAGGTGTTTTGTAATCGAAAAACCTATTTATTGCCCCAATTCCCGGGCCTCAAAAACTGTTAATTCTCGATCATTAAAATGGGCACTGATTTCAATGGGGTTGCAACACACTTCACAATCCTCCACATAAGTCTGGTTGGATACGGAGCTATCCAAAAGAAAGGATATTTCTTCCCAACAATAAGGACATTGGAAAAAATGTTCGTACATAGTTGAATTTAAACCTTCTAAAACTCCACATTAAGGAGCTGCCCGCTGATCTGCAACATTTGCAATTCGGCAAGCTTGGCATTATACTTGGCCTGACTTTGGGCCAATTCGGCATTTAACAGGTTCAATTGTGCCTGCCTAAATTCAATTGAGGTCACCTGACCCAATTGATACCGCTCATCGGTTCGATTAAAGTTGTTTTGGTTGGTCTGTAGGTTTTTCTCCTGTACTTCCAACACATAAAGGGCGTTGGTATAACTGTCCCAAGCATTACGTATGTCGCGTTCTACCTCCAGTTCTATCTGCTTTTTTAACAGTTCTTGGTTTTCATAGGTGATTTTGGCATTTTTTGCACCTGTAATGGCCCTGCCCCCATCAAATAAGTTCCAGCTTAAATTAATGGCTCCCGTGACTCCTGTGGATGTATTTTGAAGGGAAAATGCCAGTGGACTGTTGTTGTTGGACTCATTCCAACCATAGGTTCCGGTAAGCCCAATAGTAGGCAAGAAATTGCTCCGGGCCACTTTCATGTTGTAATTGCTGATGTTGATGTCTTTTTCAACTATTTGCAGTCGAACATTGTTCAGTTTAGCCTCGTTGTGCATGCTCTCCATCTCTAGACCCGGTACAAAATTCACCGTGGTATCAATTTCAAATTGGGTGGAAAGCTCCCGGTTTAGGATAAGGTTTAAATCCCGCATAGTATTGCGAAGCTGTTGCCTGGAGTTCAATAGGTTGATACTATCCGTATTGATGTCCACCTCGGCATTGAGCACATCCAAACCGGTATTTTGCCCATATTCAAATTGATAGCGTGCCCGTGTGAGCCTATCTTTTGAAATTTCAAGGGCCTCTTCCAAGTTAGCGGTGTTCTCGGTTAAGCGGGCTACTTCATAATAGACCGAGAAAAGCTGTAAGACCGTGGTCTCAATGGTTTGCTTTACTTCCAATTCCGATTGTTCGGACCGCTCCTTAAAGCTTTTATAGTTATAAAGGCGCCCTAGACCATCAAACAAGGTGTAATTTACATTAAGGGAAGCATTGTACCTACGGGTTTCAGCTCCATCTGCAGTACGGGTCTCCCCATTGGCCAATACACCCTCCGTGTTCTGGCGGTCTATGGTTCCTCCACCATTTGCCGTAACGGTGGGTAAATATCCTGAATTGAGAATATTGGCATTGTTTTCATCAATTCTTTCAGTGTTCCGAGCCACTTGAATGCCCAAGTTGTTCTCCAATACCAATTGTACGGCCTCTTCTTTAGAAAGCGTTTCTTCTTGGGCTTTTACCGAATAACCAAAAAACAATAAAAAAAGGGGTAGCGTATAAAAAATACTTCTCATTATGTTGTCTCTTCTAAAACTTTTGAAGTTTCTTCTTCAGATTCTTCATGTTCTATTTGCCCGTTATGGCTGTTTCCACTTTCCTCAAGCATCTGTTGTTCTTCATGCTGTTCCCTAATGGCGCGTTCCACCTCTTCATGGGATACTTTTTCGCCAGTCCACAATGTTTTGGACCAAACTTTAACGTTATTCCCAAAAGAAAGGAAGAGCGGTAACATCAAAAGGGTGAGAACCGTGGCAAATGCAATTCCATAAGCAATGGAAATGGCCATGGGCTTTAAAAATTGTGCTTGTCTGCTTTTTTCCAATAAGAGAGGCGCCAAGCCCGCTATGGTTGTAATGGATGTTAAAAATATGGCTCTAAATCGGGATTTTCCGGCTTCGTAGAGTGCTTCGTCAAACTTTAGCCCATTCCTTAAATTAATATTGAATTTTCCAATCAAAACCAGACCGTCATTAACCATAATACCAATCAAGGCTATGATACCCAACATAGAAAGAATGTTGATGGGAAATCCATGAATCCAATGTCCCCAGGCCACTGCCGTTAAACTGAACGGCACCAAAAGTATCAGCAACAATGGTTGGCTAAAACTTCTAAAGGTGAATGCTATGGTGATGAAAATAAGAAATAGCACCGTTAACCCTACAAACCGAAGTGAGTTTATAAACTTGTTCGCCTCCCTATTCTGACCTTCATAGGAAGGGGTAATGGTAGGATATTTTGATAAAATATCGGGCATCACCTCTGTACGAATCCAACTCATGGCATCGGTACCACTGGTGGTATCGGGGTCAGTTAAATCTGCGGACACCTGTATCTCACGTTGTCCGTCCAAGTGATTAATGGCCACATCGCCCCTTTCAATGGAATAGGTCGCGATTTCCTTTAATGGAATTCGCTCTCCGTTGGGAGCCATGATCCGCATCTCATCCAAATCTGTGATAGAGGAACGGTTCGCACGATCATACCGTACCCAAACCCTGATTTCATCTTGTCCGCGTTGAAAACGCTGCGCCTGCGCCCCAAAGAAACCGGCCCTTACCTGGTTCATCACAGAACGGAGGTCCAAGCCCAACAAATAGGCATTTTCTTTTAATTGCAAGCGTATTTCCTTGATTCCAGCTGGATCATTGTCCGTAACGTCCTTTAAATTGCCATTATTGAGCATGGCATTTTTTAATTCTTCCTTGGCAGCTTTTAGCTCCGTAATATTATTTCCAAGTAACGATACAGATACGGGCGATCCTCCAAAATTCCCTCCAGAACCATAGATTAAACTTTCCACACCTACCACGGGGCCCACCAATTCCCTGAGCCGTGTCGTTACCATATCTGCCCTAATTTCATCGGGGCGCTCTTCACCGGGCAACAAATTGATCTCCAATGTGGCCGCCGATGATCCAGGCCCCACATTTTTAATCATGTTTTCAAAAAGTTCTTTATCGGTCTCTTGTAAATACTTGTCCGTAAGTTCTTGGTTAACGATATGTGCCTTCTCTTGAATGAGACTGATGATGGAATCGGTAACTTTTTCGTTGGTACCATTGGGCATTAGTAATTCAATGGAAATTTGATCACTGGCAATCCTTGGAAAAAACGATGTTCTAATGACACCACCACTAATAGACCCCAATGTCAATACCAACGCCATAAAAAAGAGGGCGAATGTTAAAAATTTGTATTCCAACGCAAATTTGAGTGCCGGACTGTACAAATTATCACGCATCCAAGTCATAAATCTATCCCCCATTTTATTGATTATCCGCAGTTTAGCAAAAACCTTGGCTATTCCAGTTTTGGGCCCTTCTTTCTGGGGGTGAAGTGCCTTGGAGTGGGCCAAGTGGGCTGGGAGAATAATCAAAGCTTCTACTAGTGAAACCACCAAAGTCAAAATTACAATCACAGAAACCTCACCGAAAAACTCCCCAATACGACCATCTAAAAACAGGATGACCGAAAACGCCAATACGGTAGTAATAATTGCTGAAATAATGGGTGGAATCACCTCCATGGTTCCATCTATGGCCGCTTTTACCGGAGACTTCCCTTTTTCATAATGCTGATAGATGTTCTCCGCTATAACAATCCCATCATCCACCAAAATACCAATGACGATGATCATCCCAAAAAGGGACAGCACGTTTATGGTAACGTTGAACAAGGGTGCAAACACGAACATTCCCAAAAAAGCAATGGGCAATCCGAATGCAACCCAAAACGCCAAGCGCGTATTTAAAAAGAGGGAAAGGAAAATAAGTACCAAAATCATTCCCACAATGGCATTTTCTGTGAGCAATTGGGTACGTTGGGTCAATATTTTGGAGCGATCATCAATGATTTCCAATTGTACATTGGCATGTTCGGCATTGAAATCTTCCATGTATTCCTTGATTTTTTCGGCGGAGCCGATCAAATCTTCGGTGTTGGTACTGGTAACGGTAATGTTCACCGCCAAATTTTCATTGAAATAGGACGCATTGGGCGTTTCAGAGAAACGATCCCGAATTATGGCCACATCCTTTAAACGAACGGTACGACCAGCAGCATCAGCCCGGACCACTATATTGGAAAGTTCATCTCCGTAATAGGAACGGTTTTTAGCCCTGATCAGGTATTCTTCCGTAACCGTTTTAATATTACCTCCCGTTACTAAAATATTGGCATTGGCCACGGCTTGTGCCACTTCGGTAAAAGACAGGTCATAGGCCAAAAGGCTGTTTTCATCAACAGCAATTTCAATTTCTTCATCAGGATAGCCTGAGGGTGCAATTTGCGAGATTCCATCAATGGCCCTGAGGTCATTCTCAATTTGACGTCCAATTTGTTTTAAAGTGGCCAACGGAACGCCTTCCCCATTTATCGCAAAACTAATGGTTGGCCGAACCGGTTCTTGCTTGGAGACAATCAATGGTTCCATTCCCGTAGGGAACGTTGGGACTCGATCCACCGCATTCTTGACTTCCAATAGCATGAAATCAATATCTCGTCCTTTTTCAATCTCAACATTGATAGAGCCGCTATTTTCCCTGGAAGTGGACGTAACCCGTTCCACACCTTGCAATCCTTTTAGGTTATCCTCAATCTTTAAAGTGATCCCTTCCTCTATCTCCTGGGGTGATGCTCCTGGATAGGTGATGTTGATCATGATGTTCCTAGACTCCGATAGTGGGAAAAAGGAGGATTTTAGGGTTAGGGCACCCACAACACCAAAAACCAAAAATGCTACAACGATAACATTTACAGCCACATGGTATTTAATAAAATAAGAGATTACCTTTCTCACAATTGCGCGCTTTTGGATTCCTTCTCATCAAACACTTTTACCAACATTCCGGCATAAGCGCCAGATATTGGTTTTGCCACAATGACTTCGCCATTGGGAACATTCTTAAGCACTACTCTTTTATCTGTAAAATAAACTGGGTTAACGTCAATGATGTCCAAAATGGAATCCCGTACCACGAAGATTTGGTCGTTATCCAACAATAGGGAACGGTTTATCTCAATGGCATCGGTTTCCTCTTTAGCTTCTAGATTGGCCTCCAAATATTGGCCTTCTTTAAGATTGTCGCCACTTACCTCGATAAACACGGTTATGGTCTGTGAGTTTTGGTCGACCCGGCCATTCACCCGAATTACTTCCCCTGTATAGGTTTGGGTTTTATCCAAATTAGAAAGTTCTACTTTTCTTCCGACTCGTAGATAGTCACCATAAGTTTTTCCTACGGAAACTTCCAATTCATATACTCCAGTATTGATGAACTCCCCCAATTTTTGGCCGGAACGGATCAATGTACCCTCGGTGACCAACGCTTCGGTTAAAACACCATGGAACGGAGCTGTTATGGTATATTTTACCAACCGCTGCTCCATATTCTTAACGTTGTAATAATTGGAAATAACCCCTCTTCCCGTAATGAAGAACTTTTCTTTTTCGGTGGACATTTGGGGTAGTTCTGGCGTAGTCTTCGTGAGGTCAAAACCATTCAAATATTCTTGCCATTTGGGATAGATCTCTGGATAGTCCAACCGAAGATCAGGCATAATGGAGGTAAGCAAATTGTATAGACTACTTTTGGCCGATTGCACACTGGCATAGTATTCATTGGCATCAATGCGGATCAAGGTTTGCCCCGCACTGTATTCTTGCCCTGTTCTGAACAATTTACTGCCTTGCTGAAAAACGCCCTGTACTTCTGAGTAAAGTTCCACCCTTTTCTTGGCTCTTAGATTACCATTGGCGGGCACCATAATGGGAACGGTAGTATTTTGTACGGTGTCTACAAAAACGGTCTTGACCACTTTTTGTGATTCTGGCCGTGCCGTATCCTTGCTATTGGCTATAAGTCCTGCAAAATATAAGGAACCAAATATGATTATGCCGCCTACAACGGCAGAGATGATCAGCTTGCGCATGCGTGAATTTTGAATTAGTCGCTACAAAACTATTCCCTAGACGGTTCTTGGATGGTTAAATATTTCATAATTGTTGCCAAAAAAAAGGGGATACACGCCTGTATCCCCAAACCAAACAAACTAAAGTATTAACTAACTACTCGTTTTCGTCTTCATCTTCAAATTTTGTATCGGCCATACGCGTGCGTTCAAAGTGAATTTCATTGAACCGTGGCTCAAGGGACTTATCATCAGAATCGAATACCAAAAACTGATTGGCGTTCATGGTCTTAAGCCCTGTATATGAATCAAATCTATTATTCTGAATCTGTAGAATTTGTAAACTTGCCAATTGTCCGAATTCGGCAGGAATCTCTCCACCCAATTGGTTATTGGCCAAAACCAATTCCTTAAGTTGGGCCAAATTTCCTATTTCTTGGGGAATGCTTCCCTCCAAACTGTTTTCAAAGAGTCCCAGCGTTTCCAATTTTGTGAGGTTGCCTATGGCACTCGGTATAATCCCCTTTAAATTGTTGCTGGACAGGTTCAGTTCCTTCAAGTTTTTTAGACTTCCCAAAGATTCTGGAATGGGACCGCTCAAAAAATTATTGAACATGGATAGAACCTCCAATTCCTCAAGTTGGCCAACCCCTTCGGGTATGGCACCTTTAATTCGGTTCATCTCCAACCGAAGCTCCTTTAAATTTTCAAGCTCAACAATATCTTTTGGCAAAACTCCTGTAATACTGTTGAACGCCAAGTTTAAATGGGTCAGATATTTTAACTTTCCAATACTTTCTGGTAAAATACCTTCCAAATTGTTCATGAACAATTTAACGCCCACTACATGTCCATCTTTAACCTCTACGCCTTTCCAGGTATTAACTGGTGCTTCCAAATCCCAAGTGGTTTTCCATTGGCTCCCATTGGTACTGTTGTACAAATCAATAAGAGCACTTTTTTCCTTCTGGGAAACTTCCGCATTGGCAGCGACTTGACTTAGGGGGGACATCAAGAATATGAAAAAAACGGCCAATCGAATCATTGAATACTTATTTATATCACAGAATTTACCTACAAATTACGAAGAATACGTAAATACTTACAAATATAATCGGCAAAAACGTAGTAAAATGTTGTGAACTAAAGTAAAAGTGTGGTCTAAAAGGTTCTATTTGGTCCTAATCCAGCAGCTCCAATTCGTGGGAAAGTTTCTCCCAATCTTCCATTAGGGATTCCAAGTCATCCTTTTTCTTCTGATACTCATCAAAAAAGTTGGGTTTGGCGATGGTTTTATCGTAATCCATGAGCAGCTCATGGTCAATGTTCCCAATCTCTTTTTCCAGCTGCGAAATCTTCTTTTCTACCCCGCTGAGCTTGTTTTTCAAGGATTTTTGCTTTTTCTGGGTATGGTAATCGTTTTCTTTCTCTTCTACCTGAACCTTTTCTTCAATCTTCTTCTCGCCTTTCTCTATTTTTCTGAAATCCTCGGCCTTGCGCTGTTCCAGATAAAAATCGATATCGCCCAGATACTCTTTGATGCTGCCGTTCTTGAATTCGTACACTCTATCCGTTAGCCCTTGTAGGAAATCGCGATCGTGGGAAACCAGAATCAAGGTCCCCTCAAAATTTTGAAGGGCTTGTTTCAACACATTCTTGGATTTGATGTCCAAGTGGTTGGTAGGCTCATCCATAATCAGGACATTGAAGGGCTGTAACAACATTTTGGCCAATGCCAGTCGGTTTCGTTCCCCACCAGAAAGCACTTTTACATATTTTTCCACCTCATCGCCACGAAAAAGGAAAGAACCCAAAATATCCCTTACTTTGCTCCGGTTGCCTTCGTTGGCAGCATCGGTCATGGTATCGAGAATGGTTTTTTCCCCATCTAGATATTCGGCTTGGTTCTGAGCAAAGTAGCCTAACTGCACGTTATGGCCGATTTTCACATCACCCGTGTGGTCCAATTCACCCACAATGATTTTGGCCAATGTAGTTTTTCCCTGCCCATTTTGACCTACAAAAGCGGTTTTACTGCCCCGTTCAACCAGTAAATCAATATCCCTTAGCACTTCATTTTTACCGTAGCTCTTGGAAAGATTTTCCAGCTCTACCACGACCTTTCCAGGATTCACGGAGACTGGAAAACGAAGGTTCATGACACTGTTATCATCTTCGTCCACTTCAATGCGCTCCATTTTGTCCAACTTCTTGATGAGTGATTGGGCCATGCTGGCCTTGCTGGACTTGGCTCGGAACTTTTCAATAAGCCTTTCGGTTTGTGCAATCTGTTTTTCTTGGTTTTTTTGGGCACTGAGTTGTTGCTCTTTGATTTCTTTTCGCAATTCCAAAAATTTGGAATACGGTTTTGGGTAGTCATAGATGCGACCCAAGGAAATTTCAATGGTACGGTTGGTGACGTTGTCCAAAAACATTTTATCGTGGGAAACGATCACTACCGCTCCGGCATAACTTTTCAGGAATTGCTCCAGCCAGATAATGGACTCAATATCCAAGTGGTTGGTGGGCTCATCCAGCAGTAACACATCGTTGTTCTGGAGCAACAATTTGGCCAATTCAATCCGCATGCGCCATCCACCGGAAAAGGTGTCCGTCAACTTGTTGAAATCTTCTCGTTTAAAACCCAATCCCAACAGCACTTTTTCAGTATCACCTTGATAATTGTAGCCGCCCAAAATTTCATAATGGTGGGTCACGTCATTCAAATCCACCATCAGTTGATGGTACGAATCGCTTTCATAATCGGTGCGTTCCGCCAAGGCGGTGTTGATTTCCTCCAGCTTGGCCTCTAAAGCTTTGATTTCAGCGAAAGCTTGGTAGGATTCTTCCAAAACGGTTCGGCCTTGTTCAAAATCAATGTCCTGCTTTAAAAATCCAATCTTTACCTCTTTTTCAGTGGCAATGGTACCCTCATCCGGAGCCATTTCCTTGGCCAATAATTTGAGAAGCGTAGACTTTCCCGCTCCATTTTTCCCAATAAGACCTACCCGATCCCCTCCGTTTAAACGAAACGCGATTTCCTCAAAAAGATATTCGCCCCCAAAGGCTACTGAAAGATTATGAATATTTAGCATTTAATGTGACTTGAATTACATAGCAAAACTCGGCGAATCCGTATTTTTGCATCAAAATCGCTGCAAATGTTAAAAAAAGGAACCAAACTGTACAGTATTTTAACAGGAAGTTGTCCCAAATGCCATGAGGAGAGCATGTATGAAAACACCAATCCTTATGCGCTTTCGCAAATCTTTAAAATGCACGAACGTTGTTCGCACTGCGGCACCAAGTACAAGATTGAGCCTTCATTTTTCTACGGTTCCATGTATGTGAGTTATGGCGTTGGGATTGCTTTTGCTGTGGCCGCCTTTGTAATTTCATTTTTGTTCTTGGGAGCGTCATTAACAACTACATTTATCGCCATTGTGGGCACAATGGTTGTGTTTATGCCTGTCATTATACGACTGTCCCGAAATATTTGGATCAATTTCTTCATCAAATATGACCCTACCGCGGCCAAGAGCAAAGCTGTTTTGGAACATGAAATGAAA
Source organism: Bacteroidia bacterium (assembly GCA_030427985.1). GTDB lineage: Bacteria > Bacteroidota > Bacteroidia > Flavobacteriales > Flavobacteriaceae > Flagellimonas. The sequence continues at coordinate 17,410 of JAUIBH010000011.1, forward strand.
TGATTCTTTTTCCATCAAAAACTTAACTCCCAACATCTGACTACCTCAGGCAAGTCTTTTCCTTCGGAAAAACTCGAACTGACGATTAGGTCAATTGGAATAATATTTTTTGGTGAATCGTTGGATGTTGATTTCAAGGTCTAGCGTATCATTACGCTCGATATGATTGAACAACTGTGCAGAAGCGTAGGGGGCAATAAGCACACCGCGCGACCCAAATCCGTTCAATACATACAGGTTTTGGTGTTCTGGATGCTGCCCAACCAAAGGTCGCCTATCCACAACGGTGGGGCGTATACCGGCCACATGGTCCACGACCTCAAAATCACATTTTAAAAAGGTTTTTAGTTTATCCAAAAGTTCCTTTTTGGACTCCTCGGTAGGTTCGTTGGTCTTGTCTTTCCATTTGTAGGTGGCACCAATTCGGTATAGATCATTCCCCAGTGGAATACTGAAAACAGAAGATTTTATGACGTTGCTCTCCTTAAAATCTGGCGCTTTAATGGTTAAAAGTTCGCCTTTGGTCCCGTTTAGGGGCAGATAGTTGAAAAACGGGTTGTTTTTAAGCCCATACCCGCATGAAAACACTATTTGCTTGGCTTGGGTCGATTTGTAGGAAATATGTCCCTCCTGATGCTCAAAGCAAGAGAAATCAAAAGATTCTCGCTCCAAAAGTCCTTTTTTCTGTAAATAATCCGAATAGGATTCCACCAAAGTGGCCGTGTCTATCCTTCCCGTGTACTTTACTTCACCAAAACCAAAAGGAGCATCAATATTGGGGTTTTTATTTTGAACGATGGTTGTGGACAGAAAGTGGTCCAAGCCGGGCTTATCGGAAGCTTCAAACCAGGCATTTTGCTCTTCGATAGAAGCAAACCTGCGAAGTACTGGGACTTTATAGTCCAAGGTCTTCCCTAATTTTTGTTCCAAATGGGCATAGAAGGGTTGGGCTAGTTCCATTTGCTCCTTGGCCTTCCAAGCCATGGTAAAACGTTTTAAAATTACCGGGTTGTACAGTCCCCCGGCCACCTGCGAAGCTTGCTGTGAACTATCCGTAACCACTTTAAAGGATCTGCCTTCTTTTTCCAGAACCTCACAGAAGGAGATTCCGGCCAAACCCAAGCCTACAACCAAGTAATCGTACATGGTGCAAAAGTAGGCATCTTGAATAGATGTTGCATATAGTGTGTTGGTCTATTTACGGGTTGACACGAATTACACCAATTGTCACGAATGTTGGGTGGTTGGGTTGAAGGTGATGGGTTATGGGTGAAAGGTGTAGGTGTGGGTTACTTATTGATAGGTTGCCCCGTTCCTTTTTTTGATGCTTAAATGTGCTAGGAAAAAGGGATGGCACGTATCGGTCTCGTATAACCGTCAGTTACGGGTTAAAATGCGTTAATTTTCGGTTTGGCACAAACTTTAGCAATTCCGAGTGGATTCGGACGTAGTCGAATCCGCCGTAATTGCGGTTATACATTGTTGTACACCGTTTTTTATTCAGTCGGGATTTTATATTTTCCATCTGTTAGTTCCCAATTATTTTTCTTTCGGTCAAACACAAATCTCATATCAGGAACGTAGCCATTTGTTCCGCCACAATCTAATGCAAAATCCGCTTTTTTAAATTTCAGTCCATTGTTGAAATGAATTTTCCGCTTTCCAGTAACATTTACAATTCCAAAATTCACGTCAACTGTATCAATTCCGATTATTTTGTGAGTCAGACGCAAAACCTGAATTGTCTTTTTTTCTTTAATCGATAAGTCGATTAGTTCTTCATTAGTCAAGAATTTGTATCGGTCAGATGCGTTCAGTTTGGAAATCCGTTTTCCGTTTTCATTCAGTTCGATATATTTCCATCCGCTTGATAGTAAAAGGTCAAATCTGCTGTTTAGGGCTTTGACATAAATACTGTCTAATTCGCTTTTTTCAATAGAATTCAGTTTGTTTTCTTGTCCAAATGACAAAAATCCGATAAAGGTCAATATGATTACAAATGCTTTTCTCAAATGGTGTACAACGTTATAAGATATGAATCGTTTTAATGATTTATATCGACCGATACGTGAAGTTAGGATTTTTAAAGGAAAAAGTCCAGCTAGAATTGACGGATTACGGTTGAAAATTGATGGTAAATGAAGCTTTAGAGCTTTTATCAGTTGGATTCCTATGCAGATAAGAATGTGATAGTTCATTAAACAAAAAAACGCCGCACTTTTGTGCGGCGTTAGTTGTAATGAATTGGAAATTGTTTGTGAGATCCCGAAACAAGTTCGGAATAATTCAACCATCAACTTTGACCAACTGCAAGGCAGTTTTCAAAGTTGGGTTTCATTAATACGCCCACATATCTTGCTCCCTGTCTCTTATCTGCTCTTTGATTCGTTGAGCTTCCAAGAGCTGGAACAATGCATTGTCAAAAATATATTCGTCTATTTTACGGTCTTCATGAACGTTTTCCTCTTTGTAGATAACTCCGTTGAAGCGGCGTGCGTTCAACAAAGCATCAAAGGAAATGGGTCTTGCGGAGTTGCGTTGGTTGTACACCTTGGCATCGTGCAAAATTTTTCGTGCAGCAGGGTACCATACCCAGAACAATTCTACTTTGTTCTGCCCTGGATCAACAGATTCATCATCGATGAAGTTAACATCAGGGGCAACTGGGGCAATTCCCAATAAACGATACTTAAGCTCTCCTTGGCGTTTATCAAAATACCAGATTCCTTTAATTCGGTACTCTTCAATATCTGCGGCGGTAAGATCTCTTTTGTTAATGAACTCCGGAGAAATTTGCTCACCCGCATTGTATTGCTCGTACCCAAGGTCCGTGGTATCCACTTTGCTCAAAGTAGCCGATAGATCTTCCAACTTACGCTTTTCGGTAAAGTAGGAGTCGGTATAGACCTCGGTCAGTTTTCCATTTCTGATGTTTTTCATCAAAACGTGGTATAGTGACCTTCTATCCTTTCCAATACCAATGGTGTCCGTTGGATAGTAAAGCGGAAAGTTGACTCTCTCGTCAAGATCGATGATTTCCCATACGGTCTTGGACCAAAGGATATCCCTGTCATCCACATAACCGTACTCTAATGGTTCATCGGCATCTTGCTCTATTTGAGCTTGGGTTTTTTTACCGATATCTTCGGGTAACTTGGCATTTAAAATGTTTGCCTGCCCCATCATTGATACGGGCAATACCCCTAACAATCCGATTATTAATGCATTTTTCCAATTCATGATCACTTGTATACTTTTTTAGTTTGTAATCTCAACAACAACAGGAGATACCTTTTTCAACTTATAGGTCTTGTTGTTGGTGATGTACGCTTGGATATCAAAAATCTGAACAGCGTCACCTCTACCGGCCCTTCTCAAGGCTGATTTGGCTCTAGCGTCCAATTTGTTACCGTTAACTACTACTGTAGGTTGACCTGGCACTTTAAACTTGAACTGGCCAACGGCTAGGTTCAAATCAAAGTCGAAGTCTTCCAACATGGCTCCGATGGTAGAAATCTCCAAGTTTCTTCTTGGCATTTGAATGCTACCAGACTCACCACGTACAGTACCTGCAGGTCTTGGAATATCCTTGATACGGAACTCAGACTTGGTAGAGATACCTTTTCCATCTGGCAATGTACCTGAAGCCGTAATGGTTACGCTTCTACCTGTACCTGGGTTCATAACGTATTGGCTACCACTTCTTCTGGTAAGACCAGGAGCGTTGGCACTAACTTTGTTATCTGGAATACCAGGAATGGAGATGGTCATTGGGTTGGCCACACCACGGTATACTACGTTCATTTTATCCGCAGAGATAACCGCTGCGTTAGGCATAGAGATGGTTGCAAAAGTGTTGTTCACCTCTACAGGCACCTCGTTACCATCCTGCATATAGGTCATGGTTCCTTTAATGGTGTGATCACCTGGGGTACCGGCACTGATCAACATTTTGATACCACCAGCTTCCAATTCGTAATCTTTACCTTCTGTTAATGGTCTTCCGTCCAAAGTCAACTCAGCTTTTACAGGAGTGGAAGTCTTGTCAGTTTTACTAACAATGATCTTACCATCATATTTCTCACCTGAATAGTAAGCTGTTTTTGGAGCAGACAATGCACTGGCAAAGTTGGTCAAGGACACAGCCTCGGTCAACTCACCTTCCAAAAGGGTTTTCAATACTTCTTGCTCAGTGGTTTTAATATCGGCCTGCAACTGGGTCATCTTGGTCAAAGAGGCTACCAATGGGAAACCTTCGTAGTGATAGTTGATCCAATCTTGACGTGTACCGTCTCTTTTTTCAACCTTACCGTCAGCATCACCCGTAGCAAAACGAGTTTTAACCGCTGATTTCAATGACTCAAACTCACCTTCTGGCAAAGCGTTGATCACACCTTCACGGTAGGCATTGATCTGATCCATGAATTTTTTTCCTTCTGGGCCCAAATTGTCGCCCTGAAAGAATTTTTGGTCCAAGTAATCAGACTTATCCATAACCACATAGTCTTTTGGATCTTCCAAATCTGCGGTCATTTCTTTCTTCAGTCCTTCCAAATAAGCATAATACTCATCTGAAAGTTGTTTGATCTCTTGAGCGTTTTGGTACAGTTCGCCGTACTCTTCCTCGTTCTCACCGGCTTTGGTTTCCAAGCTGGCCATGAAGCTGGAGTTGTTTGCGTCCATGTTAGTATTGGAAGTTTCCAGCTTTTCGTTCATTAGTCCGAAAGCGGCAAGTACTTCCTTGCTCATATTAAGGGCCAACATCGCGATGAAGATCAAATACATAAGGTTGATCATCTTCTGACGTGGCGTTTGTTTTCCTGATGCCATGTTTATCTAATTAGAATTATAAATTAATTTGATTTGGGTTTTTGTTGATATCGCTTAATTGATATCCTAATTAGTTTCTTCCGCCCATAGCGGTAAGCATACCACCGTAAACTCCGTTCAAGGAAGAAAGGTTGGTTGCCAAAGATTCCATTTGGTCTTTCAATGCACCTGCATTTTGTACCACTTCCTCGTTGATGGAAGCTTGACGGCTAGCGCTTTCCAATTGAACTTTGTACAAGCTGTTCAAAGATTCCATTTGAGCGGCAGCATGAGACAATTCCTCAGAGTATTTCTTGGTGTGCTGGATTGCATCTGTAGTAGGAGCAATATTTTTAGCGGCACCTTCAAAACTCTTGATACTTTCACCCAAGCTTGAGAAAAGCTCAGAATCAATATTGGCTTCTTTAAGAAGATCATCCAATTTTCTGGAAAGAATACCTTCAGCTTCTTTAGCGTCTTTAGCATCTTGCTTTCTTTTGGAATCTGCTTCACCACCCGCTAATTCTGGGTATACCAAAGACCAATCGAATTCATCGTCTACTGGTTCAAATGCGCTGATCGCAAAGATCAATGCTTCAGTAATAAGTCCAACTGCAAGAAGTAGTCCACCTGTAAGGGGTCCAAACTCCCAGTGAAGGATCTTGAACAATGCACCAATAATTACTACCGATGCTCCAAGCCCGTAGGCCATGTTAAACAGCTTTTTTGTTGATTTTGACTGTGCCATAATTCTAGTTTTAATTAAGTTATATAAATAAGTATTTGGTTACTGGTTTATTTATATAATGTTCTCTCTCTTTTTGTTTTTATAATCCGCTTCTGCCATTGGTTGAATCTTCCTCACCCATATAATCCTGTACCGTTCTAAATCCGATATAGCTTCTTGCGGAATCTTGGTACTCATAATCACGGGTACTCACTTGAAGGAAGTACGCAACATCTTTCCATGAACCACCTCGGATTACCTTACGCTTATTGTCCTGGGAACCAATATTAGGGTTCATTGTTGACAAATATTCGTAAGCACCTTGGTCAAAGCTGGAGTTGGTCCATTCCGAAACATTACCTGCCATATTGTACAGGTTGTAATCGTTTGGCTCAAAGGATTTTGCCTCCACAGTGTATAAAGCGGCATCTGCGGCGTAATCTCCACGTTGTGGCTTAAAGTTGGCCATAAAGCAACCCGTATCACTGATCACATACGGACCACCCCATGGGTAAGATCCTCCTTCAATACCACCTCTGGCGGCATACTCCCATTCAGCTTCGGTAGGCAATCTAAATTGGTTCACGAATTGCTTTCCGCGGCTTTTTTGGTCATCGTTCTTAAACTTGGTCCTCCAGTTACAAAATGCTTTGGCCTGCATCCAGTTGACCCCTACAACAGGGTAATCGCTGTATGCATCATGCCAAAAATAATCATTGTGCATGGGTTCGTTATAGGAATATTCAAAATCCCTGATCCACACGGTGGTATCTGGATAGATCTCCAATTCCTCCTGTTTTATAAAATCTTTTCTGCTCCCAGTTCTGGCACGGGCCGCAGCCTCAATGTCCATCCAGTTGTACTTGTATTTTAACTGGGTTACATCTATGGACCTCAACCCATTATAGCTTTCCTCTTCAGGAAGGTAAATGGAATCCATGACCTCGGCATAGTACTCATCTGGGTACTCGGAAGTGTCCCATACCAAGTCTACATCCTTGTTCAATGCCCTTCCTTCATAATAATTATCTCCCATACCCGCATAATTATCGAGCATGTACTTATCATAAACGGAAAGTTCTGTGGTATCGGTATCCTTAAAGGCATACTCTCCAATACCTTCATCTTCTGCTCCCATACCCAATTCATCGGCCAAAATGGCCAATTTGGTCCTTACAATGGAATCTTTTACCCACTCTACAAACTGACGGTACTCACTATTTGTGATTTCCGTGTCATCCATGTAAAAAGAACGGACGGTAACCGTTCTTGTAGGTGCGTTCAAAACTTTAGCTTGGTCCTCATCGGCTTTTCCCATTACGAAGGCGCCACGAGGAATAAGTTCCATCCCATACGGTTTCTCCGGATGCCATTTTTTTCCAGGGGCCCCAACTAACTCACCTTTTGACCTTGATTTTGAGCCACAACTGCTAAGCAAAAAAACAAGTGCTATAGATGATAAGAATAGCTTTCTCATACTTTAGGTTAAATTATTCGATTCAAGATTATAAACTGCTCTACACAAATTCATTACTCTCAAAACTACTTTTTGAATGAATTATTGTGTAAAATCAATTAATGCCAAAAATTAATTTGTTTAGTTAAAGCCCTTTCTGTAGGCCTTGAACCACCTTTCTGGAATGTTTTGGTTGCAAGCATCCAAATAGTCCCCCTCGGTGCAAGGTAATAACGCAACCGAATTTGTTTTAGTATGTTCAGGTAAAATTGATGGGACTTCTACCCACCATCGTTCGGTAACATGGCTCTTATAAAAGACCAGTTCCTCAGTATCCGTGGGCACAGTGAATTTGGTAAAATCCTCACTTTTTGAAGTTGGGGTTTCCTTTATCCTAAAGCTCAACCCCTCTATAAAGTACCAGATAATCTGGGCAATCATTTGAAAAGCCTGATGGGAGTTTTCCCCCTCGTAGATGCCAAACAAGGAAACGCGATCACTGATACCGGCATACCTTGCAATGGTACAGATTTCCCTGCCGGTGAAACCATTGGGCGAAAAGTTTTTGGACAATCCCATTTCACTGGCACGAATGGCACGTAGGTCCAAACTCACAATATCGCTGCTTCGCAACACCGGTTCGGTCAATTCTATATCCGAAGCTATCTCCCCCAATCGGTAGGCATCAAAGAAAAGACGCTCCATTAAATCAACTTCCTCTTGGGCATTAAAATAACTTTGATATCCAATATTGGAAAAGTTGAAAAGGTTATTGGGTTTATCGGTAATAATTCTACTCATATAGGAATGGGAGGAGATTAATTCGTCATCCTCACCAAAGTCAAACCGACTGTCAATGGACACCAAATTGACCATTTCCTTGATCTTATCAAAAGCGCGATAGGTAGGAAAAGTAATGTCTTGGGTACATCCTATTACAATGGGAATGATATTTTCTTCCAGTAGTCCAGCTACAATCTCCTTCACCACAAAGTAGGTGTCTTCCACCGTGTCGCCCTCTTCCACATCCCCAATATCGATAATGGTGGAGTTCCAGTTACCCATCATTAGGCGGTACAACTGGATTCGGATTTCATCCACATCCAACTTTTCGGTCTTTTTTTCAAATGCATTTCTGGACTCCAGCACACCAAAAATGGCAACATCGGCATGGGCAAAGACAGGAAGCCCGTCTTTTTCTGTATGTACAAAGATGTTCTTGCCCAATGATTGTTGCGGCAATAATTCCGAAAATGCCAGCACTTTGTCCTTAACAGGAACCAAAAAATCGAATGCCATATTATTTTTTAGCTTTTGACTTGGCTTTTTTCTTAGGGGTTTTCTTTTCCAAAAGAGCCTTGGCCTCTTCCAACGAGACTTTGGAAGCATCCACATCTTTGGACAACTCCACCTTAATCCTACCTTTTATAATATTGTGCCTTCCCCATCGTGCCTTTTCTATTCGGATTTTTTCCTCAGGCCATTCCTGAATCAACTTTTCGGCTTCTTTTTTCTTTTTGTCCTCGATGAGTTGCTCAATATCAGATTGGGAAAGGTTGTCAAAATCGTATTTTTTGTTCACGTTGATGAACATCCCGTCCCATTTGATGAAAGGGCCAAATCGACCTTTACCTTTGGTAACTTCCTTGCCTTCATAACTGGCAATGGGGGCATCTGCCTTTTCTTTTTCCTTGATCAGTTCAATGGCACGATCCAAATCTACATCAAAAGCACTTTCTCCCTGCCCCAATGAAACGAATTTTTTTCCAAATCGCACATAGGGGCCATAGCGACCCACGTTCGCCTCAATTTCTTCTCCTTTATATTCGCCCAGCTTTCTGGGGAGTTGGAAAAGCTCCATGGCTTCTTCAAAAGTAATGGTGTTGATGGATTGTTCGGGCAATAAGCTTGCAAACAGTGGTTTCTCTTCTTCATCCACGGTTCCAATTTGTACCATGGGACCAAATCGGCCCAATCTGGCGGCCACTTGCCGACCCGATTTTGGGTCCGTACCCAAAACACGTTCTCCGCTGGCACGTTCTGCATTTTCCTCAACTTCGATTACATTGGGATGAAACTCCTTATAAAAGGATTTCATCATCTGCTGCCAATCTTCATCACCGGAAGCTATCTCATCAAAGTCCTCTTCTACCTGAGCGGTAAAATTATAGTCAAGAATTTTGGTAAAATGGTTCACCAAAAAATCGTTCACGATCATTCCAATATCGGTGGGCACCAACTTTCCTTTGTCGGACCCCACCATTTCAGATAATTTCTTTTCTGAAAGTTTTCCTTCCTCCAAAACCAATTGAAGGTAATTGCGCTCCGTACCGTCCACACTTCCTTTTTCTACATACCCTCTGTTCTGGATAGTGGAAATGGTTGGAGCGTAGGTAGATGGTCTTCCAATACCCAATTCTTCCAACTTCTTTACCAAGGAAGCTTCCGTATAGCGATACGGTGGTCTTGTAAAGCGTTCAGTGGCGGAAATAAAAACATTTTGCAATGCCTCGCCCACTTGCATGGCTGGAAGCATTCCTTCTTGTTCCTCGGCACTGTCCTCTTCATCAGTGCCTTCCAAATACACTTTTAAGAAACCATCAAACTTCACTACCTCTCCGTTGGCAGTAAATTCTTCTTGGTGGGCATTGGCTTTAATCTTAACATTGGTACGTTCCAATTGGGCATCGCTCATCTGCGAAGCTAGGGTACGTTTCCAAATCAGCTCATATAATTTGGATTGATCCCGCTCCAAGGAAGGGGACTGTAATTTCATGTCTGTGGGGCGAATGGCCTCGTGCGCCTCTTGGGCCCCTTTGGACTTACCCGTAAAATTCCGTGCTTGACTGTAGGAATCCCCATAATTCTCAATAATGGCATCTTTCGCAGCACCCAAAGCTTCATTGGATAGGTTAACGCTATCCGTTCTCATATAGGTGATGAGACCAGCTTCATACAATCGCTGGGCCACTTGCATCGTCCTACTCACCGAAAAATACAATTTACGGGACGCCTCCTGCTGCAAGGTGGATGTGGTAAATGGAGGTGCAGGTGATTTTTTGGCCGGCTTTTTATCCAAATTGGCCACCGAAAAATCGGCACCCATATTTTGTTTCAAAAAGGCTTCCGCATCTTCCTTGCTTGGAAAAGTCTTGTTCAGCTTTGCTGAAAAAACACTTCCTTCCTCGGTTTTGAATTCAGCCTTGATTCGGAACGAAGCCTCTGGTGTAAAGGCATCAATCTCCCGTTCGCGTTCAACAATCAATCGTACTGCAACAGATTGCACCCGACCTGCGGAAAGTCCGGGCTTAATCTTTTTCCACAATACAGGTGAAAGCTCGTAGCCCACCAATCGGTCCAAGACTCGTCTGGCCTGTTGGGCGTTCACCAAATTATAATTGATTTCCCTTGGGTTCTCTATAGCCTTTTGAATAGCCGATTTGGTAATGGAGTTGAAAACAATTCGTTTTACCTTATTCTTGTCCAGTTTTAGTGCCTCGGCCAAATGCCAAGAAATGGCCTCTCCCTCCCGGTCCTCATCACTGGCCAACCAAATGGTTTCGGCTTTTTGGGCAAGATCCTTGAGTTTTTTCACCAAGGCCTTTTTCTCCTTATCTATGGTATATTTCGGCGTAAAGTCGTTTTCTACATCAACCCCAAGTTCTTTGGAAGGTAGGTCTACAATATGTCCAAAACTGGATTCAACTTGGTACTCTTTTCCTAGAAAACGTTCTATGGTCTTTGCCTTTGCGGGGGACTCAACAATAACTAAATTCTTTGGCATGCACTGGGTTTTGTGGTAACAAAAGTATATCAAAAATTCGATTTTGGATTTTTTGATAAATCCCAATCAAAAAAATATCCCGCAAAAAACGGGATATTCAGTGTTGATATTGTGCTTTTTAGTCGAGCCCTATCTGACTGATGAGCTTAATGTCATTGTCCAAATACTCATATTGATAGAGCACGCCATCACCCACCATGATCAGGTGATTTTCCAAAGGAATTACATCAAACGTAACAATATTTTCAAAATGATTTAACTCCACTAAATCATTGACATCGGTTTTATCATAGACTTTAAGGCCGGAATCACCATCACAAACAAACAGCTTCTCGTCCTTAACACCCAGACCGTAGGGACCATCCATAGGGTACTGGACCGCCAACTCGGGATTTTGAATATCTGAAATATCTACAATAAACAATCCACTCTCGGTGGCACCACACCAGTTGCCCCCTCTTAGGGTAACATAGGCGTAGTCGCCATCCACCACAACCGGATCGCAGGCTGTACCGTGTTCAAATTCTGAAATTAAGGAAGGGACTGCTGGGTCAGTGATATCATAAATGTACATGCCACGCATACTTCCCAAGAAAAGATAGGTGCCATTGTAAAAAATGGTTTCAATATCGAATCCTGCATAGACATCATCTAAATTTTGGGGATTTTCCAAATCGGAAATATTGAACACATTAATATTATGACTGTCCACGGCATAGAGATAATCTTCCACAATCTTAAAACGCGCCAGAGAACCCCCTTGTCCAGTTCCGCCTGAAGTATCATTGGCAAGCGCAAAGTCTTCCATGAAAACAACACCCCCATTTCGTTGCTCAACTTCGGAAATCAACCTTCGTTCCGTGGCGGTCTCCCAACCAATGATTATCTCCGTATCATAATTAACATCTCCATTTTCCACTAAATCGGCTTCAAACGGAAAGAAAATATTTCCGTAGAGCACATTTTCCAGTCGGTTTACCAATGAAATATTGTTGATGTCTGAGATATCTATCACTACCAAATCCGTGAGACTGTCTGCATAGAGATAATCGTCCTTCACCGAAATATCCACGTTTCCTGGAATGGTGATAAAGGCAATTTTTACAGGTTGCTCCGGATTGCTATTGTCAATTACATGAATGCCTTGATATTTGTCATTGATGAAAATGTAATCTTGGTAAGTATAGACCTTTCCAGATTCATGGATTGGTCGCGGAGCAATAATATCAACACTGGTGGCAAACTCGGCCTTTTCAATTACCAGTGGACGAGCCACAAGATAATCGGCATATTCACCATCAGGCTCATCATTGTTGTCGCAAGAGATAAAAAAAAGTGTGGTCAGGGAAAGCAGGAATAGAATTTTCTTTTTCATGTGCGTTTGTTTTTTTCTGATTGAAACTGTGGTCATTAGATAAATTCACCCTCAAAAAGTTGCGTTGCATTTTGGTTAAATTTTAACTGCCAAATTGTCACTAAATTGGAATAAGCACTATCTTTGCAGCCCATTGCACGAATATGATCAAGGACGAAAGCGTAGAAAAAATAATAGATGAAAGCCAGCAAGGAAGCACTTTGGCTCTGGAGAACAACGATAACAACAGCCGTAAACTTTATATAGAAAGTTATGGGTGCCAGATGAATTTTTCCGATAGTGAAATCGTGGCCTCGATTTTGGCCAAGGAAGGATTCAACACCACCCAAATCTTGGATGAAGCCGATTTGGTCCTGGTGAACACCTGTTCCATTCGTGAAAAAGCAGAACAGACCGTTCGCAAGCGTTTGGAAAAATTCAATGCGGTTAAAAAAACCAATCCCGGTATGAAAGTGGGAGTTTTGGGTTGTATGGCAGAACGGTTGAAAAGCAAATTCCTTGAAGAGGAAAAAATTGTGGACATGGTAGTAGGCCCCGATGCTTACAAAGACCTGCCCAACCTTATCCAAGAAATTGATGAAGGTCGCAATGCCGTGAACGTCATCCTTTCCAAAGACGAAACCTATGGTGATGTCGCTCCAGTTCGATTGAACTCCAATGGGGTAACGGCTTTTGTTTCCATTACCCGTGGTTGCGATAACATGTGCACCTTCTGTGTGGTCCCATTTACCCGTGGTCGGGAGCGTAGTCGTGACCCACAATCCATTTTACAGGAAGTGAACGATCTTTGGGAACGAGGCTTTAAAGAAATTACCCTTTTGGGGCAAAATGTGGATAGCTACCTTTGGTACGGCGGCGGATTGAAGAAGGATTTTGAAAAAGCTTCCGATATGCAGAAGGCTACTTCCGTAAACTTTGCCAAACTTTTAGAGTTGGTGGCCGAAGCCCAACCCAAAATGCGTATTCGCTTTTCCACTTCCAATCCGCAAGACATGACCTTAGATGTAATAGAGGCCATGGCCAAATATGAAAATATCTGCAACTACATCCATTTGCCTGTGCAAAGTGGAAGTAATCGCATTTTAAAGGCGATGAACCGCTTACACACCCGAGAGGAATATTTTGAGTTGATTGACAACATCCGTAAAATTATTCCCGATTGTGCCATAAGTCAGGATATGATTGCTGGGTTCCCCACGGAGACAGAAGAGGACCATCAAGACACCTTGAGTTTAATGGAGTATGTGAAGTACGACTTCGGTTTCATGTTCGCCTATTCGGAACGTCCCGGAACGCTCGCCGAACGAAAATTGGAAGATGACATTCCCGGGGCGACCAAAAAAAGACGTTTGCAGGAAATCATCGAAATACAGCAAAGGCATAGCCATTATCGCACTCTACAACATTTGGGCAAAACCGAAGAAGTCTTAATCGAGGGTACTTCCAAAAAATCCGATGCCCATTGGATGGGGCGTAATTCGCAAAACACCGTGGTGGTATTTCCAAAAGAACACTACAAAGTGGGCGATTTTGTGAATGTAAAAATCAATGAATGCACCTCCGCCACCTTGATTGGCGAGGCTGTGGGGTATTCAAAAAATAATTAAATATTATTTCTCACGGATGTTGAGTATAGTCGAAGCACCGTGCGGAATCCAAAAATAAAATAAGATTCCTGCCTCCGCAGGAATGACGTAAATGGAAAGTATTCAATCAATAAAACAGCGGTTCGAGCTTATTGGCAACGATGTTAAGCTCAACCGGGCCATAGAAAAGGCCATGCAGGTGGCCCCCACGGATATTTCGGTATTGGTAACCGGGGAAAGTGGGGTCGGTAAGGAAGCTATCCCTAAGATCATCCATTCCTTATCGCATCGCAAACACGCCAAATATATTGCCGTAAACTGTGGTGCCATTCCCGAAGGAACCATTGACAGCGAATTGTTCGGTCACGAAAAGGGAGCCTTTACCGGAGCTACACAGACCCGTAGTGGGTATTTTGAAGTGGCCGATGGCGGTACCATTTTCTTGGATGAAGTTGGAGAACTTCCGTTAACCACCCAAGTGCGATTGCTAAGGGTTTTGGAAAATGGGGAATTCCTAAAAGTGGGGTCTTCCCAAGTGCAGAAAACCGATGTTCGCATTGTGGCCGCCACTAACATCAATATGTTTGAGGCCATTAAAAATGAAAAGTTTCGGGAAGATCTGTATTACCGATTGAGTACCGTGGAAATCAATATTCCGCCATTGCGTGAACGCCAGGAAGATATTCATTTGCTGTTCCGAAAATTTGCTTCGGATTTTGGACAGAAATACAAAATGCCCACCATCCGGTTGGAAGACGATGCCGTTCAGTTGTTGACGCGCTATCGTTGGCCCGGAAACATTCGTCAGCTTCGTAACATTGCCGAACAAATTTCGGTACTCGAAGAAAACAGGACCATTTCCGCATCAACATTGAACAGTTACCTGCCCAATGCCAGCACTTCCAATTTACCTGCTGTGGTGGGTCAGACCAAAAAGGAAGGAGATTTTAGCAACGAAAGGGAGATTTTGTATAAGGTACTCTTTGATATGAAAGGCGACCTCAACGATTTGAAAAAACTCACTCTGGAGTTGTTAAAACATGATAATTCCGAAAAAGTACAGGAAGAAAATGAAACCTTAATCCGAAAAATTTACGGAAATAAGGAAGAAGAAGATATAGAAGCTGAAGAAAACATGGCCGAAGTGCTTCACTTGCCTGAACCTGTGGTGGAAAAACCAGTGAGCATACCCCAGCCGCAAGAAGACCGTTATCATTTTGCCGAGGAAATTGAAGAGGAAGAAACCCTATCTTTACAGGAAAAGGAAATAGAGCTCATTAAAAAATCGCTGGAGCGCAACCGTGGCAAACGAAAGGCTGCCGCTGCTGAACTGGGTATTTCCGAACGGACCTTATACAGAAAAATAAAACAATACGATTTGTAAATTGCCAACTTTATTGCACGAAATGAAAATGAAGCGAAAAAATGGTTTTAAGGTTGGACTTCTTGCATTGGTCCTGAGTTTGTACAGTTGTGGCGCCTATAATTTTTCTGGTGCCGACATTGGAACTGCTACCACCTTTCAGGTGAATTTCTTCCAGAATTATGCAGACCAGACGCCAAGATCGGTTATTGTTCCTGGTTTGGACCGGGACTTTACCTTGGCTTTGCAAGATATGATCAATAATCTCACGAGCCTATCGCTTACTGGAAGCAATGGCGATTTATTGTATGAAGGTGAAATTGTGGAGTACAAAGTAGTGCCCATGACCGCTACTGCAGATCAACGGACGGCACAAAACCGGCTTACCATGAGCGTAAACGTTCGGTTTTTTAACAATACCAAGGAAGATGCGGACTTTGAACGTCGTTTTTCCTTCTTTTACGATTTTGATGCAGCAGCTTCCCTGACCTCAGTGCAGGCGGTGGCCCACGAAGAGATTTTTGAACGGCTTACCCAGGATATTTTTAATGCCTCCCTGGGAAATTGGTAAACATTTATGAACGTATCGGATTTTATACAGATTCTTCAAAACTCAAACACCATCCTGTCCCCAAAACAGACGCGGGAACTGGAGGATATGATTGAGGAGTATCCGTATTTTCAGGCAGCACGTGCATTGCATTTAAAGGGCCTGAAAAATCTCGATAGCTATAAATACAACAACGCATTAAAAGTTACAGCGGCCCATACTGCGGACAGGGATGTACTTTTCGATTACATCACATCCCAAGAATTTGTGCAAAACAATATTGCGGACACCATCGCCGGGCGACGGTCAAAACTTGAGGAACAAGATGCCATTTCTGAAGAAATTGAACCTAGTGAAACCATAAAGGCCATGTTAGTGGAGGCTGAAGAGGTGGCACTCCCGCAAAATATTCAGGATGCGGAACAGATTTTGAATCCGACACTCTTCAAATCCAAAACCCCAGAAAAACCTGCTGAAGAAAAAAAGGCCAAAAAAGAAGAGGCGCCCAAGGCCAAAGAAGAAACAAAAACCACTCCTGAAACCGATTTAAAACTCGGCAAACCCATTCCCTTTACGAAAAAAGAAAAACACTCCTTTACTGAATGGTTGCAGTTGACCTCCAAAACTTCCGAACAAGAACCCGAGGAGGATGTAATGGAGGAATTGGAGAAAAAGAAAAAATTCGACCTTCTGGACAAGTTCATCGAGAACAATCCAAAGATTGTCCCCAAGGAAAATGCCAATCCCAAAATTGATATCAAGGCATCCACCAAGTTCAATAAAGATGAACTGATGACGGAAACTTTAGCCAAGGTTTATCTCGAACAAAAAAAGTACAAAAAGGCCATTCAAGCCTTTAAAATATTGAGTTTGAAATATCCAGAAAAAAGTGGTTTCTTTGCAGACCAAATTCGGGCGGTGAAGAAGCTGCAGAAAGAAAAAGAATAAGATAAAAAATGAGCACGTTTACAATTTTTTTGATATTGATCATTATCGTGTGCCTTTTGTTGGTATTGGTCATCATGGTCCAAAACCCTAAAGGTGGTGGGTTATCCTCGTCTTTTGGAGGCGGCGGAAACCAAGTTGTGGGAGGTGTAAAGAAGACCGGCGACTTTTTAGATAAGAGTACTTGGACCCTCGCCACATTATTAATTGTATTGATTCTTCTGTCCAACGTTTCCCTAAAGGGAAGCTACAGTCAAGCAGATTCAAAATTGCTACAAGGCGATGATACGGAGGCCACTGTTCCAGAAACAGTGCCCGAGGAAGTTCCTGAGCAACTTCCACCTGCTGACAGTGCCGATCCAACGGACACCATCAATTAATTAATGACAACGCATACAAAAATGCCAGCTTGAATGACAAGCTGGCATTTTTGTTTTCCATAATGTCAGTTTTTGAGCATTGGCATAATTTCTGCCCCATGTTTCGAGAATTTTTAAAACAAATACCTAAAAAATAAGAATATGGCTTTACCATTAAAACCAATAGCTGGGTCTCAAAACAGAGTAATTATTGAGCCTGGAACTGCTGAAACTAAAACCGCATCGGGTATTATTATTCCTGATACAGCAAAAGAAAAACCACAACAAGGAAAAGTTGTTGCAATCGGAGACGACGCCAAAGATGAAAAAACCACTGTAAAAGTTGGTGACAATGTTCTCTATGGAAAATATGCTGGTACCGAATTAAAGTGGGACGGGAAAGATTATCTCGTTATGAAAGAAAGTGATATTCTAGTAATTATAAAATAATAAAGATAAAATAGAAATGGCAAAAGATATTAAGTTTGAGATAGATGCACGTGACGGCCTCAAAAAAGGTGTTGACAAATTGGCCGAAGCTGTAAAAGTAACCTTGGGACCCAAGGGTAGAAACGTGATCATCAGCAAATCATTTGGAGCACCACAAGTAACCAAGGATGGTGTTTCCGTTGCAAAAGAAATTGAATTGGAAGACCCTCTTGAAGATATGGGGGCACAAATGGTTAAGGAAGTTGCTTCCAAAACCAACGACCAAGCCGGTGATGGTACCACTACCGCTACCGTATTGGCCCAGGCCATCGTAAAAGAAGGTCTTAAAAACGTTGCTGCGGGTGCTAACCCAATGGACTTAAAAAGAGGTATAGACAAAGCGGTTGAGGCTTTGGTGGTAGACTTGGAAAAACAAGCCAAAAAAGTGGGCAACGATTCCGATAAAATCAAGCAAGTTGCTTCCATTTCCGCTAACAACGATGAAGCTATCGGTGATCTTATTGCCAAAGCATTCGATAAAGTTGGAAAAGAAGGTGTAATCACCGTAGAGGAAGCCAAAGGTACCGACACCTATGTTGATGTTGTTGAAGGAATGCAGTTTGACAGAGGGTATCTTTCTCCTTACTTCGTGACCGATACCGATAAAATGGTTGCCGATTTGGAGAACCCTTACATTCTTCTTTTCGATAAGAAAATCTCCAACCTACAGGAAATCCTTCCTATCCTTGAGCCTGTTGCTCAATCTGGAAGACCTCTTTTGATCATTGCTGAAGATGTTGAAGGTCAAGCTTTGGCCACTTTGGTAGTGAACAAATTGAGAGGTGGTCTTAAAATCGCCGCCGTTAAAGCACCAGGATTTGGGGACAGAAGAAAGGCCATGTTGGAAGACATCGCTATCCTAACTGGTGGTACCGTTATCTCTGAAGAAAGAGGTTTCTCTTTAGAGAACGCTTCTCTGGATATGTTGGGTACTGCTGAGACCGTAACCATCGATAAAGACAATACTACAATTGTGAATGGTTCTGGTAAAGCTTCTGACATTAAAGCCAGAGTAAACCAAATTAAATCTCAGATTGAAACCACTACTTCTGATTACGACAAGGAAAAATTGCAAGAGCGCTTGGCCAAATTGGCTGGCGGGGTTGCCGTTTTGTATGTAGGTGCAGCTTCAGAAGTTGAAATGAAGGAGAAAAAAGACCGTGTTGATGATGCCTTGCATGCCACACGTGCCGCAGTTGAAGAAGGTATTGTTGCCGGTGGTGGTGTAGCTTTGGTTCGCGCCAAAAAAGTATTGGAAAAATTGACTACCGATTCTTTGGATGAAACCACTGGGGTACAAATCGTTGCCAAGGCCATTGAGTCTCCTTTGCGCACCATCGTTGAAAATGCAGGTGGTGAAGGTTCTGTTGTAATTTCAAAAGTACTTGAAGGTAAAAAGGATTACGGATATGATGCCAAATCTGACAAGTATGTCGACATGCTTCAAGCCGGTATCATCGATCCTAAAAAAGTAACCCGAATTGCTTTGGAAAATGCCGCTTCTGTAGCAGGAATGATCCTGACCACAGAATGTGCTTTGACCGACATCAAAGAAGATGCTCCAGCCGGTCCCCCAATGGGTGGCGGTGGAATGCCAGGCATGATGTAAGAAATCCCATTTGGATTAAAAATAGGAACGCCTCGATTTGCATCGGGGCGTTTTCTTTTCTGTTTAGTGATAAGGTTCTTCGAAAGAACCTAAAAACCAAGTTACTTCTTCTTACCAGTAGCTTGGGTAGTCTTCTTGGCATTTGGCTTTACAGCTTTTGCAGGAGATGACTTTCCAGTTGACTTCGCTTGTTTCATGAGTCAATACATTTAAAACTGAAGTAAATGTATTTCAGATTTGAATCCGTAGCTTTTATTTAGCTAAATATTAACTAAAAACAAACGGCATACTTTTATCCTCAAAATTGTTGTCCGTATTGATCAAGCTGTTCTTGGTCTAAAACTTTCGCCATTCAATCTCTTTTGGAGTACTTTCTAAAAATCTAAATCACACAAAATGAAACAGCTGCGTTCCATTACACTTCTACTTCTTTTCGGATTGATTACGGCATTTACCGTATTTAAAAATCAATCCGATTCCGATGAACCCTCAGTGGCCGTAATGGCCTATTACGTTCCTGAGAAAGACTATCATCCCGAAAAACTTCCGTTGCATCAACTCACCCATATCATTTTTTCCTTTACCCATGTCATCGATGGAAAAATGCAGTTCAGGAATGCGGAAGACGGCAAAAAACTGGAACAATTAGTGGAGCAACGCAAAAATCACCCAAATCTAAAAGTCATGATTGCTTGTGGTGGATGGGGTGCCGATGGGTTTTCGGATATGTCCCATACCGCTGAAAACAGGGTAAAGTTTGTGAAAAGTGTGGTGGAGTTCAATAAAAAATACGATTTGGATGGATTGGATATTGATTGGGAATATCCGGCAATTCCTGCAGCAGATACAGGAGCCCGACCTGAAGACAAAGAAAATTTCACGCTCTTGATGAAAGAATTACGGGAAGCTTTGAATACCCTGGACCGCGAACAGACCTTGACCTTTGCTTCAGCAGGTTGGAAACCTTACTACGACAATATTGAACTGGAAAAAGTGATGGGCTATGTGGACTATATGAACATCATGACCTATGATCAAGTTGGAGGTAATTCTCCCTATACCGGTCACCACACCCCTCTGGGGTACATCAGGGAAAAAGACCTTGAAGGCACTCCCGCCGCAGAGTTCATCAATGAATGGAAAAAAGAACGCGGAGATGACCGCGATTACGGACCCAGGTCCGCAGAAAAAATAGTGGAATACTGTCTGGAACAAGGGGTAAAGCCCGAGCAAATGGTCATTGGTTCCGCTTTTTATGGAAGAGCCTGGAAAGGTGTTCCTCCTCAAAACAATGGACTTTACCAGTCCAACTCCGGACCGTACATTGGATGGGCTGCTTATTACAACATCCGGAGTGAATTTGAGCAAGACCCCAATTTTAAACGCTACTGGGACTCCATTGCCAAAGCACCTTATTTGTACAATGCCAAAGACAGCATTTTTATCAGCTATGACGATACCGTTTCGGTACGAATGAAAACCGAATACGCCCTAAAAAAGAAACTGGGCGGCATCATGTTCTGGCAATTGAGCAACGACACCAAAGAACCGAACAGTCTTTTAAAGGCTATGTTTGATGCGGCCAGCAAGGACTAAATCACCACGTATGGACTACACTGCCACAGGTTAGCATGGCCTCGCCATAATAGGGGTTTCTAATTTCCTTTTCGGCACTTATCCAATTGGCGCCCTTGTTGTTATCCGCCATGGGGCAATGCTGCACATACAGTTTTTGGTTCAAGCCCTTCAATTGGTTTCCAATTAGAATCATGTTTTCCGACAACAGCACAAAATCCTTTCGTTGGGACTCAATGGAGCTTTCTTTAGCAATATTGGAAAGGTATTCTTCAATCTTTTCCACATGGGTCATTCCCATTTTATCCATCTCCATTGATTTTAGATGTTGTACTTTTTGCGATGTCTCGCTAGCCCATTTTTTTGCTCCATCCATATCCGAATCTACCAAGGCATTTTTCAATTTAAGGTAAGCATCCAATACATTTCCAAAACTGCTTTCAAAATCTTGGGAAAAATCCATTTTCATTCCATGGCCTTCGTGCCCCGTCATGGTTGCACCGCCACTCTTGTTCATCATGGATTTTTTGCCTTGCAATTGGGCCGCGGCATCCACAGTAAAGGTACCTTTGGCCACAACCTCTTCCCCAACTTCAAGACCAGAGACCACGGGGTAGCTTCCGTTGCTCAAATTTCCCAAGGCTACTTCCCGCATTTCAAAAACGGATTCCCCGGGGTTTGGTTGCACATAAACCACCGAACGTTCCCCAGTCCATAGTACGGCACTTTCAGGAACGGTGATCACGTCTGCCATCATGCTTTCTGACGTTTTTATTTGCCCAATCACAAACATTCCCGGTTTCAATAGGCCTTTTTTGTTGTCCAATTCCGCCCGAACTTCCAAGGTTCTGCTGGAATTGTTCAGCAAGGGATCCACAAAGGAAATGGTCGCTTGAAATATTTCATTGGGATATGACTTGGTTGATACTTCTAGCGTTTGCCCTTTTTTGAAGAGTGCCAACTGGTTTTCATAGGCATCAAAAATGGCCCAAACTGAATTCAGATTAGCCACTTTCACTAAAGGTGAACCGGTTTTTACATAATCGCCTTCCTCCACCATAATGGAAGAAACCACTCCAGAAACGTTGGCGTACACTGGAAAATTTTCAACCACCTTCCCTGAATTCTCAATTTGATTGATTTGTGCATCAGACAACTTCCACAATTTCAATTTGTTCCGCACTGCGGTGTACAAAGCGGGTTGGGAGGGTTTTAGTTTCAGTGCCGTAATCAATTCTTGTTGGGCCGATACCAATTCAGGGGAATAGATAGTAGCCAGTTGCTGCCCTCTTTTCACCTCTTCGCCCTCATAATTGATGTTCAAGCGTTCTATTCTCCCATTAAAATAAGCGGATTGTACGGCATCCGATTCTTGGTTAACAGCCACCTTTCCCGAAAGTTTTATATGACCACTACTCGTACTTCCTTCACCAACGGTTACCGTCTCCACACCCGCTAAGGTCATGGCATTTGCCGTCATACTAATTTGCGAATGCGATAGCCCTTCACCTGCTGAATCGGCAGGAATTAAATCCATGCCGCAAATAGGGCAAGATCCCGGTTCTGGCTGCATGATCTGCGGATGCATGGAACATGTCCACATTTCGCCGGAAGCCATCTCCGCACTATGGTCATGTACCTGCTCTTCATTTGTTGTTTCGGAGCTACCTCCAAAAATGAGGTATCCGGCCAACAGGCCCACTACAACTGCAACTCCGATGTAAATGATATTTTCTTTTTTCATGTGTTATTTTTTTCTTTTTACAACTTTCCGCATCGTTGGCGATGAGGTAAACCAGAGCAAAAATCCGCTCAGTACAGTAATCAATCCCATAAGGGAGAAGGCACGAAGGACGGTTGTATTGAAATCGTCCCTGCTCTCGTAATCCATGGTATGGGTCATCCACAAAAAATCGAACCAACGCCAATTCCGGTGTCGAACAGTCTGAAAAGAACCATCTTCCACCGAAACATAGGCCTTGATATCTTCAGGGGACTCATATGAAATCACATAAGCTGGCAATTTCCGCTCCCGATACTCGTGGTGCTTGTCCGTTTCTTGAATCACCTCAACCTCCTTCACCTTTAACTCAGGTGACATCTGTTTCTGGGCAACCGCCAGTGCTTCCTGTTCCGAAATACCTTTTTTCAGGCTTCCATCCCTAGCATCGACCAAAAATTCATTATTGATCCAATAGTAAGGTTTCCCTCCTATATCCTTTAGGCGCAACGAACTGATTTTAGCGGGTAGATTGATTTGCGAAAGTCCAATGAGACCATCAAAAGCTGCAGGTTCATAATCCATGTTTCTGAAATGATCTCCATGGATTTCATCAATATCAGTCCAACTGAAATAGAGGCCACTGGCCGTCCACATGATGAATTGAATTCCCAAAAACAGCCCCAAATATCGGTGGGCCTTTCTAATTTTAACCGCTGTTGTTCGTTTTACCATTTTAGTTTTAGTCGATTGATTTAGTTCGTAGTCGTAATGCATTGGCTATCACCGATACGGAGCTAAAGCTCATGGCGAGGGCTGCAATCATGGGTGAAAGCAAAATTCCGAAGAAGGGATAGAGCACCCCTGCCGCAACCGGCACACCGATGGTGTTGTAGATCAATGCAAAAAATAGGTTTTGTTTTATGTTTTTCATGACGGCCTCACTTAGATTCCGCGCTTTTACAATGCCATGAAGGTCGCCTTTTACCAAAGTGATCATGGCACTTTCTATAGCTACATCGGTTCCTGTGCCCATAGCAATACCCAAGTCGCTTTTGGCCAATGCTGGGGCATCATTAATGCCATCACCGGCCATGGCCACCACCTTTCCTTCATTTTGCAAGCGTTCCACCTCTTTCATTTTATCCTCAGGCAAGGTTTCGGCCTTAAAATCATTTAAGTGCAATTCGCTAGCCACCGCTTTGGCCGTGTTGGCATTATCCCCGGTAAGCATAATCACAGAAATTCCCTTGTCCTGAATGGCCTTGATCGCTTTGGCACTGGTTTCCTTTATTTTGTCACCAATGGCCACATAGCCATGACACTTTCCATTTATGGCCAAATAGGAAACGGTTTTCCCTTTTTCTTGTGCTTTTTTGACCTTTTCCTTCATGTCTTCGGAAATTTCCACCTTGGCCTTTTCCATCAATTTGAGGTTGCCTAAATGGATTTTAGCATCTTTTATTTCCCCTTCAACCCCCATTCCCGTGACGGCATTGAAGGACTCCGTTTTTAGAATCTTGACATCTTTTTCCTTTCCATAATTTACGGTAGCCTGTGCCAAAGGGTGTTCGCTATTGGCATTTACGGAGACAACGTATTGCAACAAATCTCTATCTGAATAGTCATCAGAAAAGGCCTCCAAATGGTCAAATGTGGGTTTACCTTCGGTAATGGTTCCCGTTTTATCAATGATCAAGGTGTCTACATCAGCCATTTTTTCCAAGGCTTCTGCATTTTTAATGAGCACCCCATTTTGGGCGCCCTTACCCACACCGACCATCACCGACATCGGCGTGGCAAGCCCCAAAGCACAGGGACAAGCGATAATCAAAACTGCAATGGCATTGATCAAAGCGTAAACATAGGCAGGCTGTGGCCCCCAAATGGCCCAAACTGCAAAGGTAATTATGGAAATAATGACGACTGCGGGAACAAAATAGGCCGATACCTTATCTGCCAAATTCTGAATGGGTGCGCGACTTCGGCTCGCCTGATTCACCATATCGATGATTTGTGATAAAAGCGTATCGCTACCCACTTTTTCAGCTTTCATCAAAAAAGATTGATTCCCATTGATGGTACCACTGTTGACTTTGTCATCGACTCCTTTTTCTACAGGAATGGGCTCCCCAGTAATCATGGATTCGTCCACGGAGGTTTCTCCTTCAGTGATAATGCCATCCACAGGAATTTTTTCTCCGGGTTTTACCCGAAGGATATGCCCTTTTTCAATGTCATCGATACTGACTTCAACTTCTTCCCCATCCACAACTTTAACAGCTTTGTTGGGGGCTAATTTCAACAATTCCTTTACCGCATTGTTGGTTTTGCTATGTGCTCTGGCTTCTAACAATTGTCCTAAAAGCACTAGCGTAAGGATAACGGTTGCCGCTTCAAAATAGACATGTACGGCACCAGATTCGGTCTTGAACTGCTCTGGGAAAAACCCGGGAAACAATAGTCCCAATATACTGAACACAAATGCCACACCGGCACCGATTCCAATTAAGGTGAACATGTTCAGGTTCCATGTTTTGATACTTCGGTAGGCCCTATCAAAAAACATCCATGTAGCATAAAAAACAACAGGAATTGATAACCCAAACTGTACCCAATTCCAATATTTCGGCGCCATTAGTTTGTACAATGGATTGTTAGGTATCATCTCACTCATGGCAATCAAAAAGATGGGCAATGTAAAGGCCAATGCCACCCAAAACTTTTTGAGCAGCTTTTTATAGGTCTTTTCCTCGGCGCTGGCTTCGGGTTCTTTCGGTACTAGGTCCATTCCACATTTAGGGCAGGAACCTGGTCCATCCTCAACCACTTCGGGGTGCATGGGGCAGGTCCATTGTTGTTTGGAATTGGAAGAAGTATTCTGTTCCTCCACTAAATCCATTCCGCAAACGGGGCAATCCCCTGGCTCCTCATAGGTTTTGTCACCTTCGCATCGCATGGGGCAATAAAAGGTGCCATTCCCGTTTGAAACAGTCTTTTTTTCTTCTTTCTTGGGTGGATGGTGGTGACCATTCGCATGAATGCTGTATCCACCACCATCGTTCTTCAGTGCTTCTTGGAAGGTTTCAATGGGAATATGTTCCTTCATCTCGATTGCAGCCTCGGCCTTCTCCAAACTGACTTCAACCCCGGTAACCCCATCAACTTTTGATAGGGTTTCTTGTACATGATTTCTACAACCATTACAGCTCATTCCGTGTATGTGATAGGTATGTTTCATCTTTTTTGTTTTTATTCAAAACTAGCTGAATACCAGTCGGAAGCTTTTTACAATTCTGGGTTTCTTTTATACAATTTGGTCCAACGGCCTCCTGTTCCACTCTTGCACCTTTTTATAGTCACTCATTGACATTCCAGTTACTGATTTAAACTGTTTGGCCAAGTGGCTACTGCTCTTGTAGTTTAAATCGTAGGCTATTTCAGAGAAAGTTTTTGTTCCCATTTGAATCTCCTCTTTTACCTTCTCCATTTTGAGCAGGATAAAATATTTTTCAATGGTCAATCCCTCCTTGGCACTGAACATTTTACTGAGTGCCGAATAGTCTCTGTTTAGTTTTTTGGCCAAGTATTCTGAGAGATTTTGATTGGAACGGTTTTCCAACGCATTGATCAAGTGTTTTTTGATGTCCACGATGTACGTCTGATTGGCATCTTCAATCAATTCAAATCCATTCTTGGTCAAAATCTCCCGAATACGCTCTATTTGGCCCATAGCCGAATCTTTAAATTCAACTTCGCCCAAGTCAATTTGCACCACTTCAATGCCCATATCCCGAAATTCGTTTTTCAGGACACCTTTGCATCTTTCGCAAACCATATTTTTGACTTTAATACGCATAGTGGTACAATTTGATTGTTGTGTCTACTTAATTATGGGTATGTCCATCAGCCATGTGCTCCTCATTCAACACATAGGCCATACCACAAACAGGACATTTTCCCTCTTCATCACTTCCACTGCCCTCACAATGCATTACGCAAACATATTTTGAGGTGTACTCCTTACCTTCCATTTTAGCAGTCTCCATACCTTCCATATCATGATCTTTGTGATTCATGTTATCCATATCGTGGCCTTCATGTTCCATGGTCGCTTCTGTGGATGTCTCCTTGGCTTCCTCCGTTTTTCCTTTGCAGGATACCGTAAGTACCAAGGCTGATGCAAATGCAATTCCGATAATTGTTCTAATGTTTGTTCTCATTTTTGATAAAATTAAATTTACTTGTTAATTAAATAATTGATGATGGCAGATTGTAAATAATACAGCTGCACGGATTGTATTTGATTCGTTTGAAACTTTAATTGTAATTCTTGAATATCCAACACATCGTTGAAGTCGATGGTTCCAGTCTCATAGTTCTTGATCAGGATTTCTTCAGCATCCTTTGCCTGATCTAGGTTCTTTGCTTGGGTTTGATGGGTAATACGTGCTTGATTCCGTTGCGAAATGGCATTGGCATAAGCATTCTCCAAAACATTCAATCGCTCTTGTTTTTGAAATTCAATCTCTTTTTGACGAAGCTCGTTCTGCTTGGTGGTTGACCTAAACTTGTTGTTGAAAACAGGAATGGAAAACGTGACCATGGGCATCACAATATCCTTTCCATTATCACTGAACACCATATCCTCCCGTTCCGAAACAGGGATGTAGTCCAACCCGATGCCAAAACTGGGTGCATTCTCCTTTTGGTTCAGCAATTCAGATTGCGTAACCGATTCGTACAACTGGTCGTATTTGAGTAACTCCGGATTTAAACTTAAATCGTCCTTGTTGAGCATGGGGTCGTCCTCTGTAATATCCATTTCTTCAACAACCTCCACGGCGATGCTTTCATCCCGATTCAACAGATTATTAAAAACTGCCTGTTCAGCTAGATAAGATTGCTCCAACACCTCTTGCTTCTGCTGCAATTCGTTTTGCCGAATTTGAAGTTTCAAAATATCCACCGCCGAAGCTTTTCCCACTTCCACGGAGGTCAATGCCAAAGTTTCGTAAGTTTTGAGTAATGCTATATTCTCTTGCAGCACCTGTTGTGTTGCTTGAATCCCATATAATTTATAATAGGATTGCGCTACGGAGAGGGCCAATTTTCGTTTGGCAATCGCTATTTCTGCATATTCGGTCTCTGCCATTGCGCTGGCGTAATTTTCTCTTGTGGTAATGCTTCCAAACCAAGGTAACATTTGTGAAACCGAAAACTTCGCACGCTGTGCACCTGTTCTTGTTTCTGGTTCGCTCACAAAATAACCGGCACCAAAAGTGGTATTGGGCAAGGTACTTACTTCGTTTACCTTTTCTTTGGCAATATTGTAACGCAATTCCAAAGCCTGAATCATTGGACTGTTCAATTCAGCTTCTTGTAAATAGGTTTCCAAAGACTGGGCATTTACACAAAAAGCCGCTAAAGCAAGAA
The DNA here is from genome assembly GCA_030427985.1 of Bacteroidia bacterium. GTDB lineage: Bacteria > Bacteroidota > Bacteroidia > Flavobacteriales > Flavobacteriaceae > Flagellimonas. The sequence goes on from JAUIBH010000011.1 coordinate 45,193, forward strand.
CAATATTTATGACTATTTTTCTCATCTGTTTTGCAGTTTAAGTTGTAACTCACTTTTCCAACTATACAAGACGGGCACTACAAATAATGTGATCAATGCTATCAGCATACCTCCAAAACTTGGAATGGCCATCGGAATCATAATGTCACTTCCTCTTCCTGTGCTGGTTAACACGGGTAACAATGCCAAAATGGTGGTCGCTGTAGTCATTAAACAAGGTCGAATTCGTTTTTCACCCGCCTCCAATACCGAAGCCCGAACCCCTTTTAAGCTTTCCGGTTTGTTTTTATCAAAAGTTTGGGTGAGGTAGGTAGCCATCACGACACCATCATCCGTGGCGATACCGAAAAGGGCGATAAATCCGACCCAGACGGCTACACTTAAGTTGATGGTATGCATTTGAAAGAGGTCCCGCAGATTTTCTCCCATAAAACTGAAATTGAGAAACCAATCCTGACCGTAGAACCAAATCATTAAAAAGCCACCCGCAAAGGCTACCATAATTCCAGAAAAGACCATCAAGGATGTAGCCACCGACCTAAATTGGAAATAAAGAATCAAAAAGATAATTAACAGCGCCAATGGAACCACAACGGATAAGGTTTTCTTGGCCCGTAACTGGTTCTCATACGTCCCTGTAAATCGGTAGCTGATACCCTTGGGCACCACCAATTCCCCGTTGTTTATTTTTTCTTGAATCTTGGCTTGGGCATTTTCCACCACGTCAACCTCGGCATAGCCATCGAGCTTATCAAAAAGGACATAGCCCACCAAAAACGTATCTTCACTTTTAATGGCCTGCGGACCTTGTTCATAGCGAATAGTCACCAACTCGCTCAACGGAATAGGGCTTCCTTTTTGAACAGGAACGTAAATGTTTTCTAAATCGGATGGGTTTTCCCGAAGTTCCCTGGGATAGCGCACCCGGATTCCATAACGTTCCCTGCCCTCCACGGTTTGGCTGAGCGTCATCCCCCCAATGGCCACTTCCAAGACTTGCTGTACATCTTCAATGACCAATCCGTAACGCACCAATTTTTCACGGTCTATATCGATAAGGAGGTAGGGCTTGCCCACAATCCGGTCTGCAAAAACCGCTTCGTCCTTGACCCCAGCCGCTTCCTTTAAAATTGGCTCTAATTGCAGACCAAAGTTTTCGATTTCCTTTAAATCCTGACCTTTTACTTTGATTCCCATTGGAGCCCGCATCCCGGTTTGAAGCATTACCAAACGCGTCTCAATGGGCTGTAGTTTAGGCGCCGAAGTGACTCCGGGCAATTTGGAGACCCTCACGATTTCGTTCCAGATGTCATTTGGACTTTCGATTTCGGGACGCCAGTTTCTAAAATATTCACCATCAGCATCTGGAATCAAAAGGTCCCTATCGATTCGCAAAGGTTCGCTTACATGGCTGTCCTTATAGTTTTGTTCATTGGTTACTTCCAAATTTGGATTGGCCAGCACCTTTCCGTTGCTCAACTCAAAATAACCATCGGCATTAACTTTGAATCGCTGTGGACTTCCAGTTACATTTTTTTGGTACTCGGACCGATATTGAATGATGTTCTCATACATGGAAAGTGGCGCAGGGTCCAAAGCGGATTCCGTTCTTCCAGCCTTACCCACCACAGTTTGAATTTCAGGGATGGTAGCCACAGCCATATCCAATTGTTGTAAAACCCTTTTATTTTCTTCCACTCCTGCATGTGGTAGTGAAGTAGGCATCAATAGAAACGAACCTTCATTGAGCGATGGCATAAATTCTTGACCTGTGTTCCGCATGATCATAAATCCGAAGACCACAATTATGGCAGGAATGGAAAGAAACACCAGTTTATGTTCCAAGGCCCATGTCAAAATGCGACTGTAATATTGTCTAAAGAGGTAAAACCCTCCCAATAAAGCACTACAAATCAATCCCACAAAAATCAGGTTGATAGCAATGCTGCGGTCAAAACCAAGAGGTCTCCAATAGGTAGCCAACAAGAAGGCAATGGTGCCAACGCAGATACCCACATTGAGCATACTGACTTGTTTTCCGTCCAGCGTTTGGCGTACTTTTAAGATTCCGGAAACGCCAAAAGCAATCAAGGCCAAGCCCAACCAATAGCCAAAACCAATGGCCACCAATCCCAGGGCAATCAAAATGCCATTCCAAACAAAGGCGAAAATGGGCGTTCGATTTTTCTTTTTAAATATGATGGCCGCAAATGGTGGAATGAGGAACAGTGCCACAATAATGGATGCCGTCAATGCCATGGTTTTTGTAAAAGCAAGTGGTCGGAACAATTTTCCTTCCGCACCCACCATGGTAAAAACCGGAATGAAGCTGATGATTGTTGTTAAAACAGCGGTTAAAATCGCACCAGAAACCTCAGCTGTGGCATTATACACCACCTCATTGGCGGATAGGTTTCGGTCATTTTCATCCATGTGCCGGATGATGTTCTCTGAGAGAATTACCCCAACATCCACCATGGTTCCAATGGCAATGGCGATACCAGAAAGCGCTACAATGTTGGCGTCTACACCAAATAGTTTCATGGAGATGAACACCATGAGCACGGCAACTGGCAACAAGCCCGAAATCAGAATAGAGGCCCTAAGATTGAACACCATGACCACAATCACCAAAATGGTGATGAGAATTTCAAGGGTCAAGGCCTCATTTAAGGTTCCTAAAGTTTCTTGGATGAGTTCTGTTCTGTCATAAAAGGGAACAATGGTGAGTTGGGAAGTAGTTCCATCTTTTAATTGTTTCGATGGAAGCCCGGCACTCAACTCCGTTATTTGTTCCTTTACATTGTTAATGACCTCCAGTGGATTGGCCCCGTATCGCGCCACGACCACTCCACCGACCACTTCAGCTCCTTCCTTGTCCAAAATTCCACGACGGACAGCGGGACCTAAAGACACATGGGCCACATCCTTAATTCGGATTGCAGTATAATCGGTTGATGCGACTACTGCATTTTTAATATCCTCCAAGGATTTGATATAGCCCAAGCCGCGGACCAAATATTCCGCTTTATTGATTTCTAAGGTCTGTGCACCAATATCTCGATTGCTCTGCTTAACCGCTTTTACCACCTGATCCAGCCCCACATTGTATTGCTTCATCAATTCGGGATCCACATCTACTTGGTACTCCTGCACAAATCCGCCAATGGAGGCAACTTCCGATACGCCCGATGCCGAGGATAGGGCATATTTTACGTAGTAATCCTGTACGCTTCGCAATTCTTGTAAATCCCAGCCACCCGTAACATTTCCGTCTTTATCCCGACCTTCCAGGGTATACCAGAAAATCTGGCCCAACGCTGTGGCATCTGGTCCCAAGGCGGGATTCACTCCATCGGGCAATAGATTATTGGGTAGCGAATTGAGTTTTTCCAAGATTCGACTACGGCTCCAGTAGAATTCCACATCCTCTTCAAAAATGATATAGATGCTTGAAAACCCGAACATGGAAGAACTTCGAATGGTCTTTACACCCGGAATGCCCAGCAATGAGGTGGTTAATGGATACGTAATCTGATCTTCGATATCCTGTGGGGATCGGCCTGGCCATTTCGTGAAAACAATTTGTTGATTCTCACCGATATCGGGAATAGCATCCACAGCCACTGGATTACTAGGTAAAATACCACCCGTATCCCAATTAAAGGGAGTGCTTACGATACCCCATGCTATAAAAATCAGCAGGAGCAAAACGGCTACCAATTTGTTTTCTATTAAAAATTTGATGCTTTTGTTCAGCATAAAGGGTTGATTTAAACATTAGATCAATCCAAAATCACGTATAAACGCGTTAGCCCAACCAACAAGGTCGGGTAGAATTCTATCTATGTTAAATCAAATAAGGAAAGTCTGGTCTAGAACCTGCACATCACGTATCAATGGTGGTGGATTGTACTCATTGAAAGAGTGACATTCTTCTGCATCAGTTTCAAAAAGTTGAAAATAGGTTTGGACAAAACTTACCAAGAAGATTTGTTGGTCCAAATCAAAATTCTCAAAGGAGATTTTAAGGTCGTCCTGACCTTGAACAGTGAACGATTCATCATCACAACATGATTTTTCCATATCCATGTCCATACCACAATCATCGGCATGTACAAACAGGGAAATATCCATTACCCGACCCATACAAATATGTTTGTCCACCGTCCACGAAACCGTGGAGGCCAAGACCAAAAGGGCCATCGTTGCGGATAGTATTTGATGAAAAATCTGCTTCATTCGACTACAAAACTACAAAATATATCAATTTATTGCTTTGTTTAACAGAAGATTAAGCGCCATCTTACTGTAAGCACTAGCTTCTTTGTCGTACAAATGCAGTATTCAATACATTTGCAAAAAAATACCTCATGCTAAAATCGTTGGAACCCAAAGTGCTTGAAATTGTAAAAGATAGATCCAAATCAGTTGATACTCGATTAGGTGAAATCTGTGAACTTTTACGTGGCAATGTTGATCATTACGACTGGGTTGGATTTTATTTTAAAAACGGCGATAAGGAAGAGTTGAAGCTAGGGCCCTATGCTGGAGCTCCCACAGACCATACCATTATTCCTTTTGGAAAAGGCATTTGTGGACAGGTTGCCGTGAGCAACCAGAACTTTGTGGTACCTGATGTGGCCGCCCAAGATAACTACATCGCTTGCAGTATAACGGTAAAAGCAGAAATTGTTGTTCCCTTGTTCTTAAACGGAGAAAATGTGGGCCAAATTGACATTGATTCCAACACGCCAGACCCTTTTTCGGAGGAAGACGAGCGCTTTTTGGAATTCATCAACCAAGAAGTCGCCAAAATTCTGTAAAACTATTGCCATTTTGTTGATAACCCGTTCTGATTTTTAAGGCTAGATCAAGTACTTTTGTGAGCTTAAGAAATTGATTTTTAAGACACCAATGAAGACTGCCAAAAAAGCCTCAGCTGCATTAATTTCCGTATTTCATAAAGATGGTCTGGAACCCATCGTAAAAAAATTGAATGAACTCGGTGTAACCCTCTACTCCACAGGAGGAACCGAAAAATTTATCCGCGATTTGGGTATCGATGTGGTACCCGTAGAAGATGTGACCAGTTACCCATCCATTTTGGGCGGTCGTGTTAAGACTTTACACCCCAAAGTTTTTGGAGGTATTTTGAACAGACAGGACAATGAAAGTGATTTGGCCCAAATGTCGGAATTTGAAATTCCACAGTTGGACATTGTCATCGTAGACCTCTACCCGTTTGAAAAAACCGTTGCCAGTGGCGCATCGGAACAAGATATTATTGAAAAGATTGATATTGGGGGTATTTCCCTGATCAGGGCAGCCGCCAAAAACTTCAAGGATGTACTTTGTGTTTCCTCCATGGAAGATTATGCCGACTTTTTGAATGTGATTTCAGAAGGAAACGGAACTACGACCTTGGAAGATCGCAAGCGTTTTGCAACCAAAGCTTTCAATGTTTCATCCCATTACGATACAGCTATTTTCAACTACTTCAACAAAGAAAAAGAGGAGACTGTATTGAAAATCAGCGAGACCAAAGGTAAGGTGTTGCGCTATGGAGAGAACCCACACCAAAAAGGCTATTTCTTTGGGGACTTTGAGGCCATGTTTACCAAATTGCACGGTAAGGAACTGTCTTACAACAATTTGTTGGATGTGGATGCCGCTGTGAATTTGATGGGTGAATTTAAAAATGACGACCCTACTTTTGCCATTTTAAAGCATAACAATGCCTGCGGATTGGCGACAAGAAGTACCATTAAGCAAGCTTACGTTGACGCTTTGGCCGGTGACCCAGTTTCCGCTTTTGGCGGAATTTTGATTTCTAATAAAGAAATTGATGCTCCAACCGCTGAAGAAATCCATAAGCTGTTCTGCGAAGTGGTCATTGCGCCCAGTTATTCTGATGAAGCTTTGGAAATTTTGAAAGGAAAGAAAAATAGAATCATTTTGATTCAAAATGAGATTGACTTACCAGAAACTTTGGTGAGAACTTGTTTGAATGGCGTATTGGTTCAGGATAAAGATTCCAAGACCGATGCAAAAGAAGACTTGAATCCTGTAACAGACAAAAAACCAACTTCAGAAGAGATTGAGGACTTGATTTTCGCTTCCAAATTGTGCAAACACACTAAAAGTAATACCATTGTCTTGGCCAAGAACAAACAGTTGTGTGCCAGTGGAACGGGGCAAACTTCACGAGTTGATGCCTTGAACCAAGCCATCCACAAAGCGCAATCTTTCAATTTTGATTTGAATGGTGCCGTTATGGCCAGCGATGCGTTTTTCCCATTCCCCGATTGTGTGGAGATTGCAGATAAGGCCGGAATTAAAAGTGTGATTCAACCTGGAGGCTCCATCAAAGATCAATTGAGCATTGATTATTGCAATGAAAATGGAATGGCCATGGTGATGACAGGTACTCGGCATTTTAAACATTAATTTTAGTACATTAGCCGATAATTTTTACCGTTAATCCGAAAATAAACGCTTTTTATGGGATTTTTTGATTTCATGACCGAGGAAATCGCTATTGACCTTGGTACTGCAAATACCCTGATCATCCACTTGGACAAAGTGGTGGTTGACAGTCCTTCCATTGTGGCAAGGGACCGCGTGTCAGGAAAAATAATCGCGGTGGGGCGCGAGGCCAATATGATGCAGGGGAAAACCCATGAAAACATCAAAACCATACGACCGTTGAAGGATGGGGTAATCGCCGACTTCGATGCTTCGGAAAAGATGATCAATATGTTCATCAAAAATATTCCGGCACTCAAGAAAAAATGGTTTCCGCCTGCCTTACGAATGGTCATTTGTATTCCTTCTGGGATTACTGAAGTAGAAATGCGCGCGGTTCGTGAATCCGCCGAACGTGTAAACGGCAAAGAAGTGTATCTCATCCATGAGCCCATGGCGGCTGCCATCGGTATTGGATTGGACATTATGCAGCCCAAAGGAAACATGATTGTGGATATTGGTGGCGGTACCACCGAGATTGCGGTCATTGCCTTGGGAGGTATTGTTTGTGACAAATCCGTTAAAATTGCAGGTGATGTGTTTACCAACGACATCATTTATTATATGCGCACCCAGCACAACTTGTACGTTGGTGAAAGTACAGCTGAGGCCATTAAAATTGAAATTGGTTCGGCTACCGAGGATTTAAAATCCCCACCAGAGGACAAATCCATTCAAGGGCGTGATCTTTTGACTGGAAAACCGAAGCAGGTACAGGTTTCCTACCGAGAAATTGCCAAAGCCCTTGATAAAAGTATTTTAAGGGTTGAGGACGCGGTCATGGAGACTTTGTCCCAAACTCCACCTGAACTCGCAGCCGACATTTACAACACCGGAATTTATTTGGCTGGAGGTGGTTCCATGTTAAGAGGGCTGGACAGAAGGCTATCGCAAAAAACCGACCTCCCAGTTTATATTGCTGAAGATCCTTTACGAGCTGTGGTGCGCGGAACAGGAATTGCACTTAAAAATTTGGAACGCTACAAGAGCATCTTGATCAAGTAAAGTTGGAGCTAGGTTGTTCCACGTCGCTTGATGCGTTCAAACTTTCATAACAACGATACGATTGCATGCAACGGATCATCAACTTTATCCTACGTAATAGAAATGCGTTCCTCTACAGCTTTCTTGCGCTTATTTCGTTGGTGATTACGGTTCGTTCCCATTCCTATCATCAATCCAAATTTTTTAATTCTTCCAAGTGGTTAACGGGGAATGTGTATGGCACTGCTTCTGACATTTCCTCCTATTTTAATCTAAGAGAAGAAAATAATAGGTTGGTCAATGAAAATGAACGCTTGCGTAGAATGCTTTTCAATGCTGAAAATGCCGTAATTGAACCCTTAGATTCATCCCTTGTGGATTATGAAGTTTTGAGCGCCCGACTTGTAAAAAACAGTTTTACTTCGCCGCGTAACTACGTTACAATTGATAAAGGAAAAAACCAAGGTGTGGCACAAGATATGGGTGTCATTACCACAAAAGGTATTTTAGGGATAGTTGAAAATGTTTCCAACAATTTTGCTACGGTACAAAGTGTGCTCAACACCAAATCCAACATCAATGCTAAAATCAAGCATTCCAATTATTTTGGGTCGCTTGTATGGGATGCCAAAGACTTTACCGTGGTGCAGTTGGTAGACATCCCTAGATTGGTACCTTTGGTTGTTGGGGATACCATTGTTACCGGGGGAATGTCTAGTATTTTTCCTGAGAATGTCCCCATTGGGGTCATAAAAAAATATGATCTAAATGCCTCCAAAAGTTTTTACAATATCGATGTTGAACTGTTCAACGATATGGTTAACATCAAAAACGTATACCTTATAGAAAACAAAAATCGCGAAGAAATAAAAGCATTGGAGTCAACCACAAATGAATAGCGCCGTATTCTTAAATACCATTCGATTTGTGTTACTGGTCCTTACCCAGGTATTGATCTTTAACAACCTCCACTTTTTGGGGTACATTAACCCAATGGTCTATGTAATATTTTTCTATTGGTACCCCATAAAAGGTAATAGGGCCTTGTTTATGGTGATTTCCTTTTTGTTGGGGTTCTGTATTGATGTGTTTTCAGATACCTTGGCACTCCATTCTTTGGCGTCATTGACGGTGGCATATGCCAGACCTGTACTTATGCGTTTTTGTTTTGGTGTGAATTATGAATTTCAAAATTTTAGTTTTAAGAATACCACCAAGGTCCAGCGCATCACCTTTTTAGGGCTGCTTATTTTTATACATCAAATGGTATTCTTTTCCTTGGAAATTTTAAGTATTTCCCACTTCCTCTTAATTTTGAAAAAGGTTTTTACCACAGGTATTGTAACTTTGGTACTTTGTACACTCTTTAGTTCACTTTTTAGCCCGCAAAGCGAATAAATATGCTATTGCTTCGTTGAAGTACTGTAGAGCTTTGGGTTACCAATTGGTCTTATATGAAAAAGCTGCTGTTATCTTCCATAATTGTCATCATAGGATTTACCTTTATTGGTAGACTTTCCTATTTGCAGTTGTTTCGCTTTTCTCCCGACCAGATTTTGGAGGATCCCGCCATCAAAAAAATATATGATTATCCCGAACGGGGCTATATCTATGACCGAAACGGGGAACTTATGGTGGGAAACCAGCCTGCTTATGACGTCATGGTCATTCCACGGGAAGTACAGCCACTGGACACACTGGAATTTTGTAGTCTTTTGGGGATAGATAAGAAGACTTTTATTTCCAAAATGGAAAAAGCTCGGGTTTATTCTCCCAGGCTTCCTTCCGTTTTGGTGCCACAACTGTCCAAGGAAGATTATGCCACCCTTCAGGAAAAAATGCGCCACTTTGTTGGTTTCTATATCCAGAAAAGATCCTTGCGCTATTACACCACAAACAGTGCTGCCAATGTGCTGGGCTACATTAGTGAGGTGAACGAATGGGATCTCCAGAACAATCCCTACTATGTAGCCGGAGAACTAAAAGGACGAACCGGTATTGAAAAACAGTATGAAGAGGTATTGAGAGGACGAAAAGGGGTGAAACACATCCAAAAAGATCGTTTCAATCGCGATATAGGCCCTTACAAGGACGGTAAGTTGGATACCTTGCCGGAACAGGGTACCGAAATACACATCACTCTGGACAAAAAACTCCAGGAGTATGGCGAAAAATTGATGCATGGAAAACGAGGGGGCATTGTGGCCATTGAACCCAAATCAGGTGAAATCTTGGCCATGATTTCTGGCCCTACTTATGATCCATCACTATTGGTGGGCAGGGAACGTTCTAAAAACTATAGTAAACTGCATTATGACAGTATTTCTAAACCATTGTTTGATCGATCTATTTCGTATGAAAAAGAGCCAGGGTCTCCATTTAAAACCCTCAATGCTTTAATAGCACTGCAAGAAGGAGTGGTTAATCCGAATACAAAATTTCGTTGTTATCATGGTTTTTATGTTGGAAACACATTACGGGGGTGTCATTGCGGTGGTGGAGTACGTGATATGAATTCAGGCATTTACCAATCGTGCAACGCCTATTTTGCCGGAGTCTTTCGGCGAATTTATGATAAATACCCAACCACTGATGAAGGTATGGATGTCTGGGAAAAACACATGAAAAGTTTTGGCCTGGGCAATTATTTGGGCACCGACCTGCCTACCGGAAGACCTGGAAGAATTCCAGATAAAAACTTTTACGACAAATGGTATGGGGACGGAAGATGGGCTGCATCAACCATTATATCCAATGCCATTGGACAAGGGGAAATTGCCGCAACTCCACTTCAACTGGCCAATATGACCGCCGCCATAGCCAACCGTGGGTATTTCTACACCCCCCATGTCATAAAAAGTATGGGAAGCTCGGGATCAATCGACCCAAAATACACCGAACCCCACTATACCACCATTGACCGCAAACATTTTGAACCTGTGATTGAAGGAATGGCCAATGTGTACAAATACGGCACGGCCAGATGGATTCAAATTCCCGACATTGAAATTGCAGGAAAAACAGGTACTGTGGAAAATTTTACAAAAATTGATGGAGAAAGGGTTCAACTTACAGATAATTCTGTTTTTGTGGCCTTTGCACCAGTTGAGAATCCACAGATTGCTTTGGCCGTATATATTGAAAATGGCTATTATGGGGCTCGGTACGCAGGGCATATTGCTTCTCTTTTGATTGAAAAATACATTAAGGGCGAAATCACACGAAAAGATTTGGAAAAGCGTATGCTGGAAAAAACCTTGGAGCATGAGTATGCCAAACCTTATAGCGGTGAACCTTTCAAGATAAATGAGTATGTCTGGTAGAGGGTTGTTTGGAAGGATAGATTGGATCACTATTTTTCTGTATGCCCTTTTGGTTTTTATTGGATGGATCAATATCTACTCTACATCCTTGGTCGACCCAAATCTCTCTATTTTTGATTTCTCCACCCTTTATGGAAAGCAGCTCTTTTTTATTGGACTGGCCGCTTTGGGCATTATTTTGGTGCTGTTTGTGGAGTCCAATTTCTTTGAGCGTTTTGCATCCATCTTTTATATCATATCCATTCTTTTATTGCTGGGCCTTTTTGTTTTTGGAAAGACCATTGCCGGAGCCACCTCGTGGTATAACCTGGGATTTTTCAACTTACAGCCTTCTGAACTTGCTAAGGTAGCTACGGCACTGGCCCTGGCCAAGTTTTTAAGCGACATTCAAACTGATATTAGAACAGGTAGGCACCAAATGTATGCGTTGGCCATTGTTTTGGTTCCCGCTTTGCTCATCCTCCCACAGCCAGATCCCGGAAGTGCTTTAATTTATTTTTCCTTCTTTTTTGTGCTGTTCAGGGAAGGCTTTCCGCTCTATTATTTGGGAATATTGATATTCATGGTCATTCTTTTTGCCACTACTTTAATGTTTGGTACCGTATGGGTAGCGATTGGCTTGATCATATTGACCATATTGGTCTACACCTTTAAAAAGGCGTCGCTTAAAATTCCCGTACTTCCTGTAATTGGGGTGATTGTGCTTTCTATTTTGTTTTCCTTGTCCGTGGATTTTGTATATGAAAACGTTTTTGAGCAACGCCACCGAGATCGGATTGCACTATGGCTCAGCTTGGAAAAGGATGAAAATAAGCTGGAAGAAATTAGAAAGACCATTGGGTACAATACCTATCAATCCGAAAAAGCCATTGAATCTGGCGGCTTTTTTGGAAAGGGATTTTTGGAAGGTACACGAACCAAAGGAGATTTTGTTCCAGAGCAGCATACGGATTACATTTTCAGTTCTGTGGGTGAAGAATGGGGGTTTTTGGGAACGGTGACCGTCATCTTGCTCTTTTCCGTTTTCTTTTTACGGTTGATTCATATAGCGGAACGGCAAAAAAGTGATTTTAGTCGAATGTACGGCTATGGTGTTATTTCCATTTTGGTGTTCCACTACTTCATCAACATTGGTATGGTGATTGGGTTGTTGCCCACCATTGGCGTGCCACTGCCCTTTTTTAGCTATGGCGGTTCTGGGCTTATCTTTTTTACCATGCTGCTCTTTATCTTTCTAAAATTGGACTCCAACCGATTAAAGGACGGGATTTAAAACTTCCAGCCCGAAGCGTTCACCCCACTTTCAACCCCATCCTGCCAGGTTTGGGTCTGCTTTTCAAAAAAATCGATGCCTGTTTGCTTCTCAATCGAATCAATTGGCACCAAAAAATGTTGCAAAGGCTCCTGACTTTCCTTGTTGGGCATCAGAAAAGCAAGTACCTGCTTCGTATCTTTTCTCAGAACAATCTTATAAAAAGCCTCGGGCACGTCTACATCCTCATCCCCTATTTCTTCCAAACCATCTTTTAAAATGCCGCCTGTGATCACCACTAAATCTCCATAGGATTTGCACCAATACCGCACTTGCTGTTCCAATCTGTTCCAAATGCCTGCATTAAAATCCCTATCCTGAGGGCTTATGTTGCTCGTATAAAATGTCTCGTTATAGGCATATTCCGAAAAACGACGATCCCCAGCTGGGCATAAATGTCCGCGATCAAAACCAGAACCCCGGTAATTTCGCCAATCAGCCGATTTGGTTTTTACTTTGGGATCCTCAATAAAATAGGGGCGTTTTCTATCATCATAGGTGAGATGGCTTTTTTTGAGTTCATAGAGTACCCACTCAGCCTGTTCAAATGGTTCATTGTAGGATAGCATATAATGCTCATGCCGCACAATATCGCCCGTGGTGGAGGTGGGCAGAAACTTCCCAGAAACGACTTCGTTATTGGAACTTTCTGGGTTGGAATAGGTGGCAGGGCTATAAAAATTCTCGAACAGCCAAAAACCTATCACACAAGCCAAAAAAAGTACGGTATATATGGTTCTATTTTTCATTTTATCTCAAAAATTCCGTCAACAAAAAAGTAAAGTTCACCAAAATATAATTTTCCGTAAAACACGATCATTCCTTGGTTATGATTATATTGGAAGTCTACCAACCAAAAACAATTTAATTTTCATGGTAAAGAAAAGCATTTATGTTGGGCTGCTTTTAGCGGCTTTCCTTAATGGCAAAGTCCAAGCTCAAAGTTACGTTCCCACCAAGGAAAATCTTGAGAATAGAGAATGGTTCCAAGATGCAAAATTTGGCATGTTTATCCATTGGGGCATTTATTCGGTTCTGGGTGTGCATGAATGGGTCATGGAAACGCAATCCATCGATAAAAAAACGTATGAAAAGATAGCCCCATTTTTTAATCCGACAGAATTTGATGCGGAGGCCTGGGTGCTCTTGGCCAAATCTGCAGGGATGAAATACATTACCATCACCTCTAAACACCACGATGGGTTTGCGATGTTCGACAGTAAATTGACTGATTGGGACATTATGGATCGAACGGTCTATCAAAAGGACATCATGAAACAAATGGCCGAAGCCTGTAGAAAACATGGATTGAAGCTTTTCTTTTATTATTCGCAATTGGATTGGAATCACCCTGATTATTTTCCAAGAGGGGAAACCGGAAATAAAACAGGTAGACCAGATGAAGGAAACTGGGAAAATTACCTCGATTTCATGAATGGACAACTTACAGAACTATTGACCAATTACGGCGATGTTGCCGGTATTTGGTTCGATGGTTGGTGGGATAAAAAGGATGCCAATTGGCAACTCAAGAAAACCTATGACCTTATTCACAGCTTTCAACCACAAGCCCTTATTGGAAGTAACCATCACCAAGCTCCCATGGAGGGTGAAGATTTTCAAATGTTTGAAAAGGACCTTCCCGGTGAGAACAAAGGTGGGTTCAGTGAAGATGCCAAAGTGGGCAAATTACCTTTGGAGACCGCCGAAACCATGGCACATCGATGGGGATTCTCATTACAGGACAAGGAATATAAGTCTTCAAAAGAACTCATCCACTATTTGGTAAAAGCTGCAGGCTACAACAGCAATTTTTTGCTAAATGTGGGGCCCATGCCCAATGGAAAAATTCAACCTGAGTTTGTGGAAACCTTGAAGGTCATTGGCGAATGGACGGCTAAAAATGGAGAAAGCATATATGGTACGCGAGGGGGGCCTGTTCCTGCTCAGTCTTGGGGAGTCACCACTCAAAAAGATGACAAAGTTTATGTCCACATCCTCAACTGGCAATCCAACTCCTTTTTGTTGCCAAAAATTTCAAAAAAAATAGAGAGCGTGGTTGATTTTAAGACCAAAAAAACTTTGGTTCACGAGACAACTTCTTTTGGCACCTTAATTCAACTTCCAAACGATTGGAACAATGGAGTTGATTATATCATAGAACTATCGGTAAAATAAAATCTCCCATAAAAAAACCGACTTTTAAAAGTCGGTTTTTTTATTTTCTGTTGATTCTATTTTAATCTTTATTAGCACTGGCCAATTTTTGCTCTCCCCCTTTAATGTTGTTCATCTGCAAATCTTTGAGCACATTCACGGCCTCTTCCACATAAATGTCTTTTGCCAAATCTTTGTGCCATCTGTCCCTTTTCTCGCGAAGTACTGAATCTTGCGTAAACAACTCAGTTTCATATTGGAGGGAGCCAAAGGTCAATTTGGAATCGTAATCCCGTAGGCTTTTAAATTTATCTGAACGTTTTTTGGCCTCATCTTCCTTGGTCACAAATTTGTCGTAATTAAGAGAAACAACGGTTTCATCTTGCTGTTCTTTGATCCATCTGGCATTATCCTCTATCAGTTTGATTTGCGGATTGTTCGCCATACGTTTTTGGCTATTGGCCACAGTGGTCTCAAAATCGATGTAACCATCCCAAACTTCATAATCTGCAGGAGTGATTTTGTCCCAACCCAATGGGTTTTCTTGATCACGCTCACCCAAATCGATATAACTGTATCTATCTGGCACAACAATGTCACTTTTTACTCCTTCCAATTGAGTTGAACCTCCATTGATTCTGTAAAACTTCTGGGTGGTCAGTTTAATGGCACCCAAATTGCCATGCTCATTGCTGCGGACAATATTGTCCAATGGAATTACATTCTGAACGGTTCCTTTCCCGAAAGTTTGTTTGCTTCCAATGATAACGGCTCTTTTATAATCCTGCATGGCAGCTGCCAAAATTTCTGAGGCGGATGCTGACAATTCATTTACCATGATCACCAAGGGGCCATCCCATTGAATGCGTTCATCCTTGTCCTCATGCACTTCTTTTCGCTCTCCAGAAGAACGAACCTGGACTATGGGGCCATCCTTAATGAAAAGTCCGGCCATTTCAACAACGGTTTTTAAGGATCCTCCTCCATTATCCCGAAGATCAAGGATTATGCCTTCAACACCGTCTGCTTTTAGGCGTTCCACCTCTTTAGCCACATCGGTAGCTGCATTTCGTTCAGAATAATCCTCAAAATCCACATAGAATTTAGGGAGATTTATGATTCCATATTCGTGCTCCTCACTTTTTATGGTTGCAGATTTTGCATAGGATTCTTCAAGTTCGACCACATCTCGGGTAATGGAAACTTTTTCAACGGTTCCATCAACTTTTCTAACTGTAAGGTCCACAATGGTTCCTTTGGGCCCTTTGATGAGTTTAATAGCATCATCAAGACGCATTCCCACAATATCAATGGGTTCCTCACCTTCTTGTCCTACTTTTAAAATTTCATCACCTACTTCTAGGCTCTGATCTCTCCAAACGGGACCTCCGGAAATAATCTCTACAATTTTGGCACCTTCGGGTCTTTTTTGCAAACGGGCTCCAATACCTTCAAACTTACCGGACATGCCAATATCAAATCGTTCTTTTTCTTCAGGTGCGAAATAAAACGTGTGGGGATCAAATTCATCCACAATGGTGTTGATGTACTGCACAAACCAATCCTTGCGCTCCAAATCATCGATGAAATCAAAATACTCATCCAAGTTTTCCTTTACATTCTCGCGAGATTCTTCTTCGGTCAAGTTTTTATCCACTTCCTCTGGTATTGCAGAAAACAAATAGGTTTGTGCTTCATCACCATCCGGGGTAACCACTGGCACAGTTGCATCGGAAATCCTGTTTTCCACCTTGTTCCCAAATATGGCCAAGGCATTGTACTTTAATTGCTTTCTCCAACGCTCACGAAGTTGCTTTTTGTTAGCCGCGAATTCTTGTTCGCTATAATCAATATCAATGGTTTCATCCAAGGTAAAATCGAAAGGTTCTGAAAGTACCTCTTTGTAGATTTCCTTGGCCTCGTTCATGCGGACCATTAATCGTTGGTAGACAATATTGAAAAATGTAATGTCGGTATTCTTGATCTCATCATCGATCATGAACCTGTATTTTTCAAACTCCCGAACATCACTTTCCAGAAAATAGCGTTTGGTAGGATCTAAAATGTCGATAAAATCATCAAAAACACTGGAACTGAACGTGTCATCCAGATTTTTAGGTTCATAGTGTCCTCTTTCCAGCACATACGTAATCAAATCCAGTAGCAGTTTATCCTTGTCATCATTGTCAAAAGACTTGTTTGTAAAACTGCAGGAGGCCACTGCGACAAGGATTACTAGAAGTGCCAAAACAAAATTCTTCTTCATAAATCTATTTTTTTCGGAGTGATGGAATTTGGTTTCTCCATCACTTTTCCGTCATTTCTACTTGTATGAATTCCCTAAGATACTGAAAAAACCATGCCAGTTCGGGCATTGTCGTTTAATTTTTTGTTAAACAGTCAGGACTCCATATCCTTATGAAAAACGTATTTTTATGCCATTAATTATCCAAAATGAAAAAACCACTCATTCTGGTTACCAATGATGATGGAATAACGGCTCCCGGATTGCGGGCCTTAATAAGGACCGTGAAACAATTGGGCGATGTGGTCGTTGTGGCCCCGGACAGTCCCCAATCGGGCATGGGACACGCCATAACGGTAGATAGCACCCTTTTTTCCAAAAAGGTTGTTGTGGACCACAAGGAGGGTGCCCCAAGCGAGTACAGCTGCAGTGGAACCCCAGCCGATTGTGTAAAGTTGGCCCTTCGTGTTTTATTGGACCGTACACCTGATATTTGCGTGAGCGGTATTAATCATGGCTCCAATTCATCCATCAATGTAATTTATTCCGGTACCATGAGTGCTGCCATTGAGGCAGGTATTGAAGGAATCCCCGCCATTGGTTTTTCACTTTGTGATTATTCTTGGGATGCCAACTTTGAGCCTTCATTGCAAGCCATCAAAAAAATAGTTGCAGAAGCTTTGGCCAATGGAATTCCTAGGGGAACCGTACTCAATGTGAACATTCCCAAAACCAATGGCACTACTCCCAAAGGCATAAAAATCTGTAGACAGGCAAGAGGCAATTGGAAAGAAAAATTTGATGAACGCACCAGCCCATCGGGAAAAGATTATTATTGGCTAACCGGGGAATTTGAACTGTTGGACAAAGGGGAAGACACGGATGAATGGGCACTGGCAGAAGGGTATATTTCTGTGGTTCCCACCCAATTTGACCTCACGGCACACCATGCCATACCACAAATAAACAATTGGAATTTAAATGAACACTAAAAAGGAAATATTAATCGGTTTTGCCGTAGGAATCATGGCCAACGTATTTGGAACGCTTATTTATATTTTATTGTTTTCCGATTTAGGTATAGCGGAAACCTTTAACGCCGCTATGGATCAGGGACACATGGGCAGTTTGTTGGCATTGGGTGCCATTTTGAATTTGGTGGCCTTTTTTGGGTTTCTTCGGATAAAAAGGGAACACAGGGCCAGAGGAGTTATGATCGCTACTTTGGTAACCGCATTGGTCATTTTGTTCTATAAAGTGTTTGCTTAACAAAATGCAAGTTCAAACTCAAAGTGCAAGTGCAAAAAGGTGCTCCAAATTGAAATTGAACTTGATACTTGAACTTGAGATTTCAATATGAAATACTATATCATCGCCGGCGAAGCTTCTGGAGACCTGCATGGTTCCAACCTCATCAAGGGGCTTAAAAAAGAGGACCCCTCCGCAGAAATACGCTGTTGGGGTGGCGACCTCATGCAACAGGCTGGCGGGGAATTGGCCAAGCATTATAAAGACATGGCCTTTATGGGCTTTTTGGAGGTGATTGCAAACATTCCCACCATCTTCAAGAACATTGCTTTTTGTAAGGAGGACATTAAAAAGTTTAATCCAGATGTGGTCATTTTTATTGATTTTTCCGGTTTCAACCTACGGATTGCCAAATGGGCCAAAAAAAACGGGTTCAAGACCAACTATTATATCTCTCCACAGATTTGGGCCTCGCGTGAAGGCAGAATCAACAAAATAAAGCGAGACATTGATGCCATGTACGTCATCCTTCCCTTTGAAAAGGAATTTTACGAAAAAAAACATGGCTATCCAGTTCAATTTGTAGGTCATCCACTTATTGACGCGATTGAAAATACCGAGATTGTTGATGAAGCTACTTTTAGAAGAGAAAATGATTTGGATCCTGAAAAGCCCATCATCGCATTACTTCCCGGAAGCCGCAGACAGGAAGTCCAAAAAATGTTGGATGTGATGCTGTCCATTAAAGGCGATTTTCCGGCATATCAATTTGTCATTGCCGGAGCGCCCAGTCTTCCCGATGAATTCTATTCACCCTTTTTAAAAGGGGACAAAGTGGGGTACGTTTCCAACAAAACCTATTCACTTTTAAAGCATTCCCACGCCGCATTGGTCACCAGTGGAACGGCCACTTTGGAGACAGCCCTTTTTGAAATCCCTCAAGTGGTTTGCTATAAAGGCAATTGGATTTCGTACCAAATCGCCAAGCGAATCATCACCCTCGATTTTATTTCCCTTGTAAATCTTATCATGAAAAAAGAAGTGGTTAAAGAATTGATTCAGAATGATTTAACTTCAGAAAATCTCAAAAAAGAGCTTTCTAAAATTGTTGCTGGCAAGGAGCGCGAACGCATTTTGGAAGACTACAAAACCCTAAGGGAAAAATTAGGTGGAAATGGCGCCAGTCAATTGGCGGCCCAATTTATCGTTGAAAATGCTTAGATTTAGCGTCCAAGAAAGTAATACTATTTCTTGGATGTTACGTAAAACCATTTTCTTACTACTTTTTCTTGTCGTGGTTGCCTGCGGTCCGGGCAAGAGAAAACGAACCTACAGCAAGACCCGAACCGTTACGGTAGAGGGGTCAACAGAAGACACATCCCCCCGAAAATCCAGAAAAGAAGAAAAGCTAAATGCCAAGGCAGAGGCTATTATTTCCACCGCTATGGGCTATTCTGGAACACGTTACAAATATGGGGGCACCACCAAAAAAGGTATGGATTGTTCTGGATTGGTCTATGTTTCCCTACGGGAACACGACATTTTTTTTCCCAGGGTTTCCTATCAAATGGCCCAAGAAGGCCAGCGCATACGAGTGGATGAAGTACAAAAAGGAGACCTTCTCTATTTTAAGACCAGCAAGAGCGGAAAGCGCGTCAACCATGTGGGGTTGGTCGTGGAAGTTGAAGGGGACGACATTAAATTTATACATGCCACAACCTCCAGGGGCGTTTTGGTATCCTCATTACGGGAAGGATATTGGAACTATGCCTTTGTGAAGGCCATGCGTATTTTGTAGTGCGTTTGTTCAATTTTGTGTCCGTCAAGCTATGCTTGTGTTTGATGGCGGGCATTGTTTTGGGCTTTTATCTTGAGGTCGCTCCGCTTTTCCCGTTGTTAGTGATGCTCTTGCTGTTTCCTGTTCTGTTTTGGCTTCGCAAAAAGAAATCTCGCGATGGGTTTCCCCTTTTTGAAATGGGAACCGTCCTTACTACAGTTTCTTTGGGAATGTTTGTGGTTGCCATGGCCAAGGGCACAACCCTAGAAAATCATTATTCCCAGCATGATTTTCAAAAAGAAAACTTGTGGCACCTAAAGGTGCGGGAAGTATTAAAACCGAATCCCTATTCCCAACGGTATGTTGCCCAAGTCATTTCTTTGGATGATGAAAAAGTGACTGGTAAAATACTATTGAATCTTCCTGTTGATTCCACCGTATCGAGGTTAACGGTTGATGATGATATTTTTGTGCATTCCTCCGCTGAAGCTATCCGTCCACCACTGAATCCGCATCAGTTTGATTATAAAGATTATCTGCGGAAGCAGGCCATCTACCACCAGATTAAAACAGCACAAAGCGCAATTCTAATCGATGATAATCCTTACTCTACACTATTGGGATTGGCTTCAAAAGCTCGGGAACATATCATTTCAAAATTGAAAAAAGAACCGTTTGGCCCAGAAGAACTCAGTGTGATTCAGGCACTGCTACTCGGACAACGGGATGATATTTCGGAAAACACCTATAACGATTACATAAATGCGGGGGCTGTCCATATTTTGGCCGTATCTGGGCTTCATGTGGGTATTTTGCTCCTGTTGTTACAATTTTTGTTGTCACCTCTGGAGCGTTTCCCAAAGGGAAAAACCCTAAAACTGGTGTCGGTGGTATTATTGCTCTGGGCGTATGCTTTTGTGGCCGGACTGTCCCCATCCATAGTGCGAGCGGTGACCATGTTTTCTTTTTTGGCCTATGCCATGTATTTAAACCGCCCCACGAATTCGTTCAACATTATCGCATTGTCCATGCTGTTTATTCTGCTGATAAAGCCCTTGTTTTTGTTTCAGGTTGGGTTTCAAATGAGTTATGCGGCCGTATTTGCCATTGTTTGGATTTATCCGAAACTGCAA